>JBBSPJ010000095.1:0-12404 GCA_038258905.1 Cytophagales bacterium | reverse complement strand
TGGTTAATGACGGATGTATTGCGTAAACAATGGGGCTTTGATGGTTTTGTAGTGAGTGATTATACCGGTGTGAGTGAAATGATTGCTCATGGCATGGGAGACTTGCAAGATGTTTCAGCTTTGGCATTGAACGCAGGAGTAGAAATGGACATGGTAAGTGAAGGTTTCTTATCCACCCTTAAAAAGTCAGTAGATGAAGGCAAAGTTTCCGAAGAAACCATTAATAATGCTTGCCGATTGATTTTAAAATCCAAATTTCAATTAGGCTTGTTTGATGATCCTTATCGATACATGGATGAAGAAAGGGCATCAAAAGAGCTATTCTCCGATGAAAACAGAGCAGATTCCAGAAAAATAGCATCTGAATCTATGGTGCTATTAAAAAACGAAGAAGTTTTACCCCTTAATAAAGAAGCTAAAATTGCTTTAATAGGCCCATTAGCTAACAATAAAGAAAATATGGTGGGTACCTGGAGCGTCAGTGCCGATATTATGAAATCTGTCTCCATTTTTGACGGCATAAAGGAAGTTTCTGCTAATTCGGAAAATATAAAATATGCTAAAGGCTCTAATTTGGTGGAAGATGCTGAATTGGAAAAACGAATCGGTATGTTTGGTAAAAATACCTACCGTGACGATAGGCCAGAGTCAGAAATGATTGCAGAGGCCGTGCAACTAGCCAAAAAATCAGATATAGTGGTGGCAATATTGGGTGAAGCTTCTGAAAGTTCAGGTGAAAGCTCAAGTCGGACAGATATCAGCATTCCGGATAATCAAGTGCGCTTATTACAAGCCTTAAAAGCTACGGGTAAAAAAGTAGTAGTGGTTTTATTAAGCGGAAGACCTTTGGTTTTAAATGAAATATTAGAAGATTCTGATGCTATTTTGAATGCCTGGTTTCCGGGATCTGAAGCTGGATTAGCTCTGGCTGATGTTTTATACGGAGATGTAAATCCTTCAGGCAAACTCACCATGACCTACCCGCAGAATGTTGGGCAAATCCCCATCTATTATAGCCATAAAAATACAGGGAGGCCTTTGGAAGGTGAATGGTTTCAAAAATTTAAAACCAACTATTTAGATGTAACTAATGAGCCGGAATTTCCTTTTGGATTTGGGTTAAGTTATAGTCAATTTGAATACGGGGAGTTACAACTAAGCAGCACTGAATTAACTGCAGAACAAAAGCTTACTGTTAAAATCCCGATAAAAAACAATAGTTCAGTTGACGGAAAAGAGGTAGTTCAGCTATATATCAGAGATCTGGTGGGTAGCACCACCCGACCAGTGAAGGAACTAAAAGGCTTTCAAAAAGTGATGATCCAAGCGGGAGAAATTAAAACAATTAGCTTTGAAATTACTACAGAAGATTTAAAGTATTATACCTACGATAATCAGACTGATCAAAACATCATCCATACCTGGGAGGCTGGCGAGTTTGAAATAATGATCGGTGGAAATTCCGCGGATGTAAAAAGAAAATTGATTAATTGGGCAAAATAAGGCTTTAAGGGGATAGGTTTGGCCTCGAAAGAGGTCATTCTTATTCTCTTTTTAATTAATTTTTAATAGATTGAAATGAATTTCTGAAATTTCTATCTATTGAATTACGAAAATGGCATTTATAAAATCATGTTAAATTACTTTTTACCACTCTTATTCATTTTTCTACATTTAAATATTAGTCACAGCCAAAACTATCAAAATCAGAACTTTGATGAAGTGGAACTACAAACCCATAAATATTTGAAGACTGATAAGAAAAATTTACACCTAGATATTTACCAACCTGTTGGGGATGACCGAATAACCAGACCTGTCATTTTGTTCGTGCATGGGGGTGGATTTGCTGGCGGGGCAAGAGATGAACCTGAAATAAAAGAGTTTTGCAACAACATGGCAAAAAGAGGAATTGTTGCGGTAAGTATGTCTTACACACTAACTATGAAAGGTCGCTATTTTAACTGTGGCATATCTGCAAAAGATAAACTTGTTACTTTTAAAAAAGCGGGCATCGAAATTAATGAAGCCACAAACTATCTAATAGAAAATCAGAACGAACTAAGAATCAATCCTGATTCAATTGTATTAGCAGGAAGCAGTGCTGGGGCTGAAGCAGCCCTTCATGCTGCATACTGGCCCAAAACTATGAAGCCTCTACCTCAAAATTTTAAATACGCAGGCCTCATCAGTATGGCAGGAGCCATCTATAACCTCGATTTTATTACTAAAGAAACTGCCATCCCCATGCAGCTTTTCCATGGAACTTGTGATACATCTGTGCCTTATGGATCAGCTTCCCATCATTTTTGTAACGAAAAAGATACAGGGTATTTAATGCTCCACGGGTCTGGAAGTATTGTTGAAAAATTAAAAGAGCTACAAAAAGGCTACAACCTAGTTACCGGTTGTAACGACAATCATTCTTGGGCCGGAAAACCCTTTAAGTTTTATCAGGATGAAATTGCAGATTTTATTGCTCATGATGTTGTTTTTAAGAAATTCAGACAACAGCATCAAATAATTAAAAACGACCTTAAATGCTCTATTACAGCAACTCCGGAATTTAGTTTAGAATAAAAAAGAAAAATTAATACCTTCAGGGTAATAAATACAGATATCACCCTATACGGAATGCATATTTGAATAGTAATGATCAAAAACAATGTTTATGAAAATTTTATTATTAACGATTTTTTCAAGCGCTCTTTTATTTTCTTGTAATAAAAGTGATGCGCAGCAGCAAAATAAAACTAATAAAAAACCCAATGTTATTCTCTTAATTGGTGACGGAATGGGCCATTCTCAGGTGAGTGCACTGTATTATTACAAAGACGGGGAGCCTAATATCTCAAGATTCGAGAATATCGGATTATCAAAAACATCTTCATCAAGTCATAAAATTACGGACTCTGGCGCTGCCGGCTCAGCCATGGCAAGCGGACAAAAAACCTACAATGGAGCTATTGGGGTAGATAAGGACTCAGTAGAAATGAAGAATATGGTTGAGGTTTTATCTAAAAGAGGCTACAATACCGGTATTATTGCTACCTCCACTTTAACACATGCAACACCTGCTTCCTTTTTTGCCCATTCAAAATCCAGGAATTGGGAAGATTATATGGCAGCACAATTGCATAATTCTGAAGTAGATTTTTTTGCCGGCGGTGGACTAAAGCACTTTAACAAAAGAGATGATGGTAATAACTATTTAGACAGCCTTAAGAGAAAAGGTTTCACTGTGGATACCACAGTCCTGCATTCGGATTTTAAGCAGAAAGAAAAAATAGGTTTTCTGCTGAATAATGAGGCCATGCCTAAAAAATTAGATGGTAGAGATGATTTTTTACCGGAAGCTACTCAATTAAGCATTGATTTTCTTAGTCAAAAATCAGGTTCATTTTTTATTATGTCTGAAGGTTCGCAAATCGACTGGGGCGGACATGACAATAAAAGTAAATATATCGTTACAGAAATAATAGATTTTGATAAAGCTATTGGCTTAGCTCTAGATTTTGCCGAAAAAGACGGCAACACCTTGGTAGTAGTTACTGCCGACCATGAAACAGGCGGTTACGCACTTAGCGCTGGTAAAAATAAAGAGGGAAGAACAGATTACGATAAAATTATGCCCACCTTTTCTACTAAGGGGCATTCTGGAACTATGGTTCCTGTTTTTGCTTATGGGCCAGGGTCTGAAAAATTCAGAGGGATCTATGAAAACACCGAAATTTTCGAGAAAATAATGGAGATTACAGGTAACTGATTAATCTGAATATGTCTTGTCATACACTCTCTTCAAAGAAAGGCTTCAACACAAATGACTATGAGAAAAATAATTTTCTTCCTTCTTCTATTGAATACTGCTACCCCTATACTCTACGGCCAGCAACAGAAAGTTTGTACTTTCAATATCCGTTTTGAAACCACTAATGATGGAATATATCAATGGCAAAACAGGAAAGAAAGTGTAGTCAATTTTATCAAAATTGAGAAAATTGATGTAATTGGCATGCAGGAAGTATTGCATTCTCAAATACTATACTTGCAGGAGAATTTACCAGACTATCAGCGAATAGGCGTAGCGAGAGATGATGGGGCTACACAAGGAGAATATTCACCCATTTTCTTTAACAAAAACAGATATAAACTATTAGACAGCAATACATTTTGGCTTTCCACAGATCCTACAAAGCCTAATAAAGGTTGGGATGCTGCCCTGCCAAGAGTTTGCACCTGGGTGATGCTCTATGATCTGCAGAATGAAGATACTACCCTATTCCTCAATACTCATTTTGACCACGTAGGAGTACAAGCCAGAATCAGTAGCGTAGACCTTATGATAGAGATGATCGCAAAAATGAATCACAAGGGAAAAACTGTCCTGATGGGTGATTTTAATTTAGAACCTGATAAAGAACCAATCCAAAAGATGCTGAATGCAGGTTTTACTGATAGCTTTACCGCACCGCTTAAATTAGGACCAACCGGTACCTACAATGCTTTCAATACGGATGGAAATTATACCAGAAGAATAGATTATATTTTCCTGAAAGGGCTAGAAGCAAAAACCTATGTGACTAACAGCATCATGATCAACAACACCTTTCTTTCAGATCATTTTCCGGTGATTGTGGAAATAGAGTAGGCTACTCCTTAAAATTAAATTTCAATTTTAAACCGAATTGTATTCTTTACCTTTTTGCTACTATATAGCTGTATATAATTTTTCAAAACAATATTTCTCTTATTTCCATAAAACACTCCTGTGGTCCCCTCAAGGGGACAGCCCTTCGATTTAAAATAGCAGAAAATAATGAACTTTATCACTGTTTTCCTCTCTTCTGGCACAATGGTATTTTTCACGACTTACCATAAGTGTTAAGCTAAAATAGCCCCTCTAGGGGTGAAATCTTCGTAGCTCGGGGTTAAAACCCCGAGTTAAAATGTAAGATTGTTGCCCGATTTTGGTGACATTTTTGTTCCGCGCAGCAGGGGAATCAAAAATGATGACAAAATTAATATTGAAAATGATTTAACATATCGGAATCCAGCACACACACCAGCCGTCTTACAAAACCTCCAACTTCTCTCCTCTTAGCACAGGTATCACCTCATAAATACTTTCCTGTATACAGAATTCAATGTCTTTTAACACCGATAGTTTGGATAATCTTTTTGCATGGGAAGATTTTTGCATATAAGTGAGCATATTATCTTTTGCTGTTAGATACATAGCTTCAGCAGCCATGGCCGCATCATCGGCTAATTCATAATCTGTTTTTAATCGGTTGCAAAGAGCACCTGCAAACAGGGTGTCTTCCCAATTAAATTTGCCTTTCCATCCTGCACAAACGATGACAATATCCTCTTCTTTGGTTTTAAGGTAATTGGCTAAAGCACCAATATTTAAAAAAGCACCAATCAAAATCTCTTGAGCATCCAGACTTTTATTAAGTGCTAAAGTACCGTTGGTTGTACTTATTACTACTTTTCTACCTTTTACAGCATCTTCCAAATATTCAAAAGGAGAGTTACCCATATCAAATCCTTCTGCTTTAGATCCATCACGCTCCGCTGCGGCCAAATAACCCAATCTTTGCATTGCCTCGCATTCTCCTAAGGTAGAAACGGGTACAATTTCAGCTACTCCATTGGCTAAACCAGTCACCATGCAGGAAGTAGCTCTTAATATATCCACTATCACGGCAATTTTCCCATCCAAATCATGCTGATGTATTAATTCAGGGGTTACACAAACTTCAATAGATTTAAGGGAAGATCTTTTCTCGGGCATAAATGCTAAATTTTAATGGCACAAAACTATCATTTATATCTGTGTATTTAGAATAGCACTGAAAAATAATTCTTGAATAACTACCAAAGTGTAGAAAGTAGAATTTAAATACTCTATGAAAATCGATAGCTAGACTTCTGTTTCCCCAAGCTAAACTACTTCTCTACGATTTTAACATAAGCTTGTAATACCTTTACTAAGCTCCATTTTTACCATGCACTCATAACCACTTTTATGCACTAATGTATAATTTGAAGCATCATAGTCATATTAATACTTACATTTCCGCAACAAATACATGCATAAGTGCATCTACCTTTTACACTATTAAACTAAAACTATAAAAATTATGAGTAAACTTACTATTACCAACTTATCCAAAACCTATCCAAACGGGGTGAAAGCTTTGGACAACATTAACATTGAAATAAATAATGGTATGTTTGGCCTATTGGGACCCAATGGAGCAGGTAAATCCTCGCTTATGAGAACATTGGCCACCCTTCAGGAAGCCGATTCAGGTTCTGCCGTTTTAGATGACATTGATATTTTAAACCAACCTGACGAGCTACGCAAAGTACTCGGTTATTTACCTCAGGAGTTTGGTGTTTATCCACGCATTACGGCTGAGCAATTGCTCGATCATATGGCTATTCTAAAAGGTATTTCTAAAAAATCGGAACGTAAAGAGATTGTTAAATACTTATTGGACAAAGTCAATTTATACGATAAAAGAACTAAAGCTATCAAAGGATTTTCCGGCGGGATGAAACAACGAGTTGGGATAGCTCAGGCTTTGATTGGCGATCCTAAATTGATCATTGTAGACGAACCTACTGCTGGGTTGGACCCTAGCGAAAGAAACCGTTTTTACAACCTGCTGGCTGATGTGGGTGAAAAAGTAGTAGTGATCTTATCAACCCATATTGTAGATGATGTGCGTGAACTCTGCACCAATATGGCCATTATGAATTTGGGTGAAATTGTTTTTCAGGGTGCACCACAAACTGCCATTGAAGATCTTTCAGGCAAAGTGTATCAAAAGATTGTGAAACGAGAAGAGTTGGATGATTATTCCAAGCAATATTCTATTATTTCCAATAAAATGGTAGGTGGTAGACCACTCATACACGTGTATAGCGAAACAAATCCGGGTGAAGACTTTGAATCAGTACAACCCAATCTGGAAGATGTTTTCTTCTCCAAAATCAATACTTCAAACGTTTTAGTATAAAATCATTTAACATGTTTAAACACTTTTTTACAACTGAATTAAAGTACACCTTTAAGCAGCCGATGATTTATATTTTCACGGCTTTACTGGGTCTATTGGTCTTTGGCGCTGTAGCCAGCGATAATGTGACCATTGGAGGATCTATAGGTAATGTGTACAGAAATGCGCCTCATATCATTGCGGTTTATACCGGAGTGATGACCATTTTCGGTCTGATTATAGCCACTGCATTTTTCAACAATGCAGCTTTGAGAGATTATCAAAATCAATTCAATGAAATACTTTTTAGTACGCCAATAAAAAAATCAGGCTACTTCTTCGGTCGTTTCTTTGGAGCACTTATTTTAGCCACCATTCCAATGTTGGGGGTATTTATAGGTGTTTTACTTGGTTCTGCATTGGCTCCTGCTTTCGGGTGGATTGAAGCAGAAAGGTTTGGTGATTTTTACCTTTCCACCTTTGTGAATAACTACTTCTTGATTATTTTACCCAATATGTTCTTTGCCGGGGCAATTATATTTGCCTTTGCTAATATTTGGAAAAACACAGTCATTTCATTTGTAGGAGCCTTGGCAGTGATAGTAGCTTATATCATTTCAGGCACATTAATGTCGGATATTGAAAACGAAACCATGGCAGCGCTATTGGATACTTTTGGCATCAGAACTTATTCGTTTATGTCGAAATACTATACCCCAATAGAGAAAAACACCATCGGTTTACAGCTTACTCCTATCTTTATTTATAATCGATTGATTTGGTTTGGCGTGGGTATACTTATTCTATTGAGTTCCTATTTTGGCTTTAGCTTTCAGCAGAAAAACAAAAAAGTAAAAGCTGAGAAAAAAACGGATGCTATCAAGAGAGAGCCTTTTATTTTACCAAAAGTGTCTATCAACTTTTCATCTTCTACCACATGGAAGCAATTTTCTAGCTTTTTCTACATCAATTTCTTAAGTATCATAAAAAGCACCACTTTCAAAATTCTGATCATTTTCAGTTTATTGATGCTCATTTCGAATTTAGTGGGTGGCTTTGAATATTTCGGATTGCAATCTTACCCGGTTACCTATAAAATGTTGGATATTATTTCCAGCGTTTCAGGTCTTTTCACCATCATTATTGTGGTGTTTTTCAGTGGAGAATTAATCTGGAGGGATAAGGAGAATAACATCAATGAAGTGATAGATACCACTCCGCATCAGTCTTTTGTTTCCTTAATTGCTAAGGTGACAAGTTTGGTAGCCATTACTATAGTATTGTATGCCTTTTTTGTATTGAGTGCCGTTCTTTACCAATTAGGCTCAGGCTATAGCAGAATAGAATTAGGGCTTTATTTTAGTGATTTTTTCGTAAGTTATTTAGGCTATTATATAGTGTATAGCATGGTAATGGTCCTAATTCATGCATTAGTAAGCAATAAATATATTGGTTATTTCATTTCAATCCTCTTGATATTTGCATTGGATATTATATTAATGATTGCGGATATTCAAAGTAATATGATTTCTTTGGGAGCCACTCCAAGGATCATTTATTCGGATATGAATGCCTTTGGCCCTGCCTTAATCAGTTCTATATGGTTCAATATTTACTGGATTTCTTTTGCTGTAATCTGTCTATTTTTGGCTACTATGATTTGGAAAAGAGGAACCCAAGCCAATTTTAAAGAGAAACTTCAACTCGTAAGAAAAGGCACTTCTAAATCCTTTAAATTAAGTTTCTTCTTAATTATTGCTATTTGGCTTTCTTTGTCAGGATTCGTGTTTTATAATACACAGTCGCTAAATACGTACAAAACCTCTGATCAAACAGATTTGCTTCGGGTAGAGTATGAAAAGAATTATAAAAAGTATGAGGATATAGCCATGCCGAAAATAGGTGCTATCAATTACTTTATCGACATCTTCCCCTACCAGAGAGATGTAAAAGTGAAGGCAGAGGTACTGTTTGTAAATGAAACAGAACAAGCTATTGATTCACTGCACTTTACTTTTGATTCTGATTGGGATACAGAAATCTTAATTGACGGAATTGAATTAGTATTTGAAGATAAGGATTTAAACTACAGAATTTATAAATTAGCAAAGCCTTTTATGCCGGGAGATAGTATGAAGGCTACTATTTTGAATAACTATATTACTAAAGGTTTCGAAAACCAGGTAAGTAATACCTCTGTGGTAGAAAATGGTACATTTTTAAATAATTTTAGTGTATTGCCATCCTTAGGCTATAATTCTCAAGGCGAAATCAGCGATAAAAATAAAAGGAAAAAGTTCGGTTTGCCGGAAAAAGAGCGCATGCCTGCTTTAGAAGAAAATTGTGGTCCCGCCTGCGATAAAAATTATCTTACCAATGGCTTATCAGACTTTATCGATGTGGAAACTGTAATTTCTACGGCCTCTGATCAAATTGCGATTGCTCCGGGCAAATTATTGAAAGAATGGGAGGAAGATGGAAGAAAGTATTTCCATTACAAAGTAGATCATCCATCGATGAATTTTTACTCATTTATTTCTGCAAGATTTGAAGTGTCGAGAGAAAAATGGAATGATGTGGATATTGAAGTTTACTATGATAAGAAGCATGCGGTCAATGTGCCGAAAATGCAATTGGCTATCAGAAAATCACTTCAATATTACACCGATAACTTCGGCCCGTATTACCATAAACAAAGCCGAATTATTGAGTTCCCAAGGTACTCAACATTTGCACAAGCATTTCCGGGTACTATGCCCTATTCAGAGTCATTTGGCTTTGTAATTAACCTGGAAGATGAAACCGAGAACAATGTGATTGATGCAGTGATAGCACATGAAATTGCTCATCAGTATTGGGCGCATCAGGTAATTGGCGCAGAAATGCAAGGCAGCACCTTCTTTAGTGAAGGCTTTTCCGAATACTCTTCCTTAATGACTATGAAAAAGGAAACCGACAACCCAATGAAGATGCGTGAATTCAACAAGTATAATCATAACAGGTATTTGAGCGGTAGAGGAGGTGAGTTAGAGAAGGAAATGCCATTGTACAAAGTAGAAAATCAAGGTTATATCCATTATGGAAAAGGAAGTATCGTTTTATTTGCCCTTCAGGATTATATAGGAGAGGAAAATGTAAACAAGGCTATGCGTGGCTTTTTGGAAGAATACCGATACAAAGGACCTCCCTACCCTACTTCTTTGGATTTCCTCAGATATTTAGAGCCTGAAGTGCCGGATTCTTTGCAATATTTAATCACAGACTGGATCAAAGAAATCACTTTATATGACAACCGTATGACTGATGCTACTTACAAGAAATTGGCCGATGGAAAATATGAAGTGAATGTGAAGGTAGAAAGCAAAAAGATAAAAGCTGATAGCTTAGGCAATGAAAGCTTTGTGCCTATTAATGATTGGATAGATATTGGATTATTTGCTGATGCTGACGAAAAAGAATTAATGTTTCAGAAGCGAGTGAAAATCAATCAAGAAGAGATGAATTTCACCTTTGAAGTAGATACCATTCCTGCCAAAGCCGGCATAGATCCACGCCAGCTATTAATCGATAGAGTATTTAAAGATAATATCAGGAGTGTGAAGGAACTCACAGTAAATTAAAATAAGAAAAGCCGTTAAATTTGATTTTAACGGCTTTTCTTATTTATTTAAAAGATGTATGCTAGATGTCCTGTTAGCCTCAGTCTATGGGAAACGGTGCAGGTTAAATTCATCAATTTACAAATCAACTTGATAAGCAGCTCATCTAGTTTCCTCTTTGGGGAGTAAGGGACTTCAACACCTCCTCACCTCAAAACTTCAACACTTCAACACTTCAAAACCTACTAAATCAACGGTAATTTCTTCACCACTGCCTTAATTTTATTTTTTCTTACTGCTATAAAAATTTCTGTCTCCGGAGTAGCATGCTCAATAGCTACATAGCCTAAACCAATTCCATGTCCCAAATTGGGAGATTGCGTACCGGATGTTACATTTCCTATCACATTGCCACTGGCATCCTCAATATCATAACCATGTCGCGGAATACCCCTCTCAATCATGTGAAAGCCAACTAATTTACGCTTTAAACCCTCCTCTTTTTGCTTTTTCAAAGCTTCACTATTTACGAAATCCTTGGTGAATTTTGTTACCCAGCCTAAACCTGCTTCTAATGGAGAAGTGGTATCATCAATATCATTGCCATATAAGCAATAGCCCATCTCCATTCGAAGCGTATCTCTTGCACCTAAACCTATTGGCTGAATGCCAAATTCTGCACCGGCTTCCATTATTTTATCCCAAGTATGCTCGGCATCTTTATTATGCAAGTAAATTTCAAACCCTCCTGCTCCGGTATAGCCTGTAGCAGAAATAATCACATATTGCGCATCAGCAAAGGCTCCTACTTCAAAGGTATAGAACTTTATGTCCGACAAATTCACAGAAGTCAACTTTTGCAAAGTGGCAGTGGCTCTGGGGCCTTGCACAGCAAAAAGAGAGAAATCATCAGAAATATTCACCATTTCAGCTCCAATGCCGTCATTTTGCTGCTTTATCCAGTTCCAATCTTTATCAATATTAGAGGCATTCACCACCAACATATATTCGTTTTCCCTGATTTTATAAACCAGCAAATCATCTACCACACCACCTTTATCGTTGGGCAAATAAGCATACTGGGCTTTTCCATCTATTAATTTAGAGGCATCATTACTGGTTACTTTCTGAATTAAAGCTAAAGCATTAGGCCCTTTAATAAGAAACTCCCCCATATGCGAAACATCAAATATACCAACTGCCTCACGCACAGTTTTATGTTCTTCCAATAATCCGGCATAAGAAACCGGCATATTGTAACCTGCAAAAGGCACCATTTTCGCTCCTAATTTTTCGTGCGTATCGTTTAAAGCAACTTTCTTCAATTCCATAGTAGTGTAATTATATTTTTTAAACCTTTTTTATCTTCGTCAGACTTAAAGAGTTTTGTTTCTTTTTCCGATTGCAAAAGTATGGAAATTAAAGGATTTTTAAATAGAAAGAGAGAGAATTAGAAGATGTTTATAGCTCACTTTATCTAAGTTTAGGACTCGGAGAAAAATTCACCTAAAGCGAAATTAAAAAGCAAACTGAACCGTAATTTGATAGGTTTTATCGAAAAAATTCAATTTTTATTAAAAAATATTGTATTTTGTTGAGTATAAAAAAGCAATCCCAATCTTCAAAAGAAAATTGGGACTCCTTTAAGTGTTTTCACAACGGAATAATCCTTATTGTGAATTGCTTCAAAATTGTATTCAAATATAACCAAAAATTTTAGATAAAAGCAAATGAAAAAAATTTTAGGACTGGATTTAGGGACAAATAGTATAGGTTGGGCATTGGTGGAGCACTC
>JBBSPJ010000094.1:0-12483 GCA_038258905.1 Cytophagales bacterium | reverse complement strand
GGATTGGCCGTTTGCCTGTTCTTTTACCAATGCTAAACCAAGTGTTGTAAGGCTCTGATGACCTTTATCTTTTACTTGTTTAATCGCTTTTTTCCAAGATTTAAGTTGCTTAGAAGTAGGTGCTTCATTAGAATGAAGGGAATCTGTTAAAAATTTCCTCTCCTCATCATTTAGCCAATCTTGTTTTTGGATTAGGTCTTCCATTACAGCCATTTCATTAGGAGAAATAGTTAAATCAGACCAAAGCGTGTAATAAAGAGGTAGGAAAATATATAATTTTGGATTCTTTTTAAAATAGGTCGATTGAAGCATATAGTTATTTAATTGTTAATTAAATTGTATACGCTGATATGAACCCTTAGTTATTGCACTGGTAGATTAATAAAAAGTTAAATTTATTGATTATGGGTGTTAAGCTCTTTTCTTTGCTTCGTAAGATTCCTTAGCTATTATAATGGCCTCAAATAACAACTGCTCAATTTCTTTAACATTTATTTGATTAATATTAGTAAATATCATTTTAGTCATTCCTTTGGGATCTGCCTTTTGTGCATTTGATAATAAGCCACCCTTACAAAATCCTAAGGCAACACCTTCCTCCAAACCACCCCAGGGTATAGTTGCAGGCCAGATATAGCAGACTCTATAATTTAGATAATAAAAAGGCACATTATAGGCTAGCTTTTCTGCGCACTCCGGCATGGCCTTAAGAACTATTTCCCTTAAAAAATTAACAATCTTTAATTCATCTTCCGGTAAACTATCCGAAAAGTCAGCCAAATTCCAAAATTTTATTTGTTGTGGATTTCCCAAATTAATTAGATTAAAGTATTTGTAAAATGAATTTATATGGTTCTACAATGAAAACTACTTACTAAAATAGTTATATTTTGTACAAAATGAATAAGCAGGTAAGGTTTTTCGATCAATAGAATAAAATCAAGGACTGATTTATCTATTTAGTCTAAATAATTAATTGTTGAGAATTTAGCTTGTCAAAGTATTTTTGATCTGAACCTTGCGAATAGCTCAAAGTTAAATTTAAAAAAAAGAACCTATTTTTAAATATATTTGTATCATACTAAATCGATTTTAATGTTCGCAATAGTTGATATAGAAACCACCGGAGGATACGCAGATAGGAACAGAATATGTGAAATTGCTATTATAATTCATGATGGTGAAAAGGTGGTAAAGGAATATCAAAGTCTCATAAATCCTGAAAGAAATATCCCGATTGGAGTACAGGCCATACATGGTATCAGTGACGCAATGGTTATGGATGCCCCTAAATTTTTTGAAGAAGCTAAAACGATTTATGAATTACTAAAAGAGAATATTTTTGTTGCTCATAGTGTAAACTTTGATTACTCTTTTGTTAAAAAAGCATTTGCTGAATTAGGGTTTAACCTCAACTTGAAAAAGCTCTGTACTGTACGTTTAAGTAGGAAAATATTCCCCGGCTACAAGAGTTATAGCTTAGGTAATTTATGTGATCAACGGGGCATTAAAATAAATGACAGGCACAGGGCTTTTGGTGATGCCATTGCCACCGCTGAACTATTTACTCAATTAGTGGCTGGTGATGTTAATAATCATATAGAAAATACTTTAAAGAAAAATGCCACTAATATTAATATCCCGGAAAATCTGGACAAAGAAATTTATGAAAATTTACCTAATTCACCCGGGGTGTATTATTTCCTCAACCAAAAGAGTCAGATAATTTATGTTGGCAAAGCAAAAGATATCAAAAAACGAGTAAGCACACATTTTGGAGGCAATAAGGCTGAAATTGCTAAACAGGCTTTTCAAAAAGAGATATACCACGTAGATTATCTACTCACTGGAAACGAGTTAATCGCTTTATTGCATGAATCGCACGAAATAAGAAAGCATTGGCCAAGGTTTAATAGAGCTCAAAAAAATAATAATCCCGGTTATTGCCTATTTCTCTATGAAGATAGGTTGGGCTATAAAAGATTGCAGGTAGGTAGAAAGCAATTAGGGATGAAAACACTCTTACGTTTTGCTAATCATGCAACAGCCTTTCACTATTTGGTAGAAAAAAGCAAATCTTTAAACATCTGTCCAAAAATGGCAGGTTATCAAAACGCTCCTCATGAGTGTTTCGACTATAAAATTAAACAGTGCGAGGGTGCATGTATAGGTAAAGAATCCGTGGAATCGCATAATAACAAAGTAGCCTTATTTATGGAAGGATGTGAAAAGGAAAAAAGTGATTATATTCTGCTGGGGCAAGGAAAATCACATGAGGAGTTGTCTGTGATTATGGTAGAAGAAGGGGCCTATTTAGGCTATGGATTTTTTAGTAAAGAAGAAGCTGTGAATGATTGGGAAGATATTAAGCCTTATCTGCAACGCTTCCCGGATCATCCTGAAATTTATAAGATTCTGAATAGTGAATCAGCAACAAAAGGGCTTAGAAAATTGAAAAAATCTGAATGGGTTGAGAAGAAATCAGTGTTTTACTGAAATTATCAGCTATTTTGAGATGGTTTTATAATATATTTTATGTAGGTGTAGTCAAAATATCAACTATTTAATTTTTTCTAAAAACTTCCTAAAACTTAAAAACTCTTCTAATTGAGAATCGGGCACTTTATTCAATTCAAGCACCTCGTAGTAAGAATAAAACAACTGATCAGTTATAGATACTCCCAGTAATTGATGTAAAATGAGAGATCTTTGACTTAGAAAGAAAATATTTTTATGAATAGCATTATTTGCTAATATGCTTTGATGTATGGCATCCTTCAACAAATCTTTTGAAGCGTGCTCATCCAACCAGTAGAACCCTTTTTTAGCTAAAATTGATTCTAATTGTTCTAATACACCGTTAGATTCAGCCTGGCTCGAGATAAATGCCCTTTTAGGTATTAAATCTGAAAGGGAGGCAGCATTTTCCCAAAAGCTTAAACTAACCGTTTTATCAGAAAATAATTTTTGATAAAACTGGTGAAAAGTTGCTTCAACTTCAAATAATTGAATCCCCAGTAAAAGTTCCAGCATTACACCGTCCGCATAAGGGGTGATATTAATGATAACCAACTTCCTGCCCTCCGGAAAACCTTGCTCAAAAATATCGTTATCTGCTATTTTGGTATAGTGAAAGTCGAATAAAAAGTTACCTAGATGATCAACAATATCCTGTTTACTCACCATGCACTGAATGATTAAGAGTGGAGAAAAATTGTAAGGCACGCTCTTCTGCATAGGTATACTCCTTGCCGGCTTGCATAAAACCTACATGTCCCCCTTTAACAGAAATTTCCAAAGTCACATTTTCCATACTTTCAGCTTCTACTTTAGGAAAACAAGAATCAGTTAGCATGGGATCATTCATAGCATTTAAAATTAATGTGGGCACTTTAATGTTTTTAATATGTGGCAAACATTGAACTTTATTGTAAAAGTCATCCGCATCCTTAAAACCAAAAATTTTTGCAGTATAATGGGAATCAAATTCATGAAAATTCCGGAAAGATTTCCATGGCCTCATCTCTACAAAACCCGGAAATTGTTCGTTTTTCCATGAGATTTTTTTTGTTAGCTTACGCATGAATCTATCCTGATAGAATTTATTCTTTTTCAACGAAAGCATTCGAGAACTGCTATCCAGGTCGCAAGGAACACTAACAGCCATTCCTCCTTTAATCTCAGGGTGTAAATTTTCAGCATTTTCACCCAAATATTTCAGTGTAAGACTTCCTCCCATACTAAAACCTGCCATAACAATATTTTTATAGCCTTCTTTTAGCGCTCTTTGAACCACAGTTTCCACATCCTGGGTAAAACCATGGTGATACAAAATCTTGTTCTTATTAATTTCCTCACTACAGCCCCTGCAGTTCCAGGCTAAAACATCATAATTATTTTGATGAAATAGTTTAGCTAAGCCCTTAACATAAGGTCTATGTGAACTACCCTCCAATCCGTGTGAAATTATTATAAGCTGCTGGCTTTGGTTTTTTAACCAATCAATATCAAGGAAGTCATTATCAGGGGTAATAATTCGCTCTCGTTGATAGTTAACTCCTTTAATTTTCCTTAACGCACTAGGAATAATGGTTTCCATATGCTGGTTAAAAGCATAGTAAGGATTCTTATAGGTTTTGTTGAAGATTAAAGGCATTTTGATCCATTTTAATAAAATTTAAATTTACAATATTTAAAGTTATTGAAAGTAGATTAAACCAAAAAAAAGCCATGTTTGCAACAATGGCTTAATTAATGTAAAATAATATTAAATGATCTTAAAAGCAGATTGCCATCTTTAGGCGGATGCTGAAACACTTTGAGACTTTATTTCATATTCATACAACCATGCCTTCCCTTCTTCCTCAGTATCAAATAATTTCATTTGTCTGCCTGTTGCAGCTATTATTGAATTTAAAATTAAAGTAGATAATTTACTTAAACCGCAAACTACCGTTGCCTTAGCTTTTGGATTATTCTTTTTTACGGTTTCTTTAATTTTAGATAATAAATCTTTATTAAACCTAGCATTAGTAGCATTCACACATGAAAGAACAGATTTATCAGGAAACTCAGCTACTAAACTCTGCACTTTGTCAAAAGTAGGAATCGCTTCATTACCTGCTGTGTCTTCAATGTTGGTATATACCATTTTGATACCTTTATAATCAATTACTTTAGCATAAGACATAATATTATTATTTATTGATTTTTTATAACATATTTAATTGAATCGAAATAAGTAATTATTTATTGCAAATAAAACTATTTCACGGAAAATTTTCTGCTATTTATCCTCTTATGTAAGAATTTAACTATTTATAAATTATTTCAACAACTTTAAGACTCATTTTCTTTACTTTGCATAGAATGATATAAAATTAGATAAAGACAAACTCTACAAATAATTAGTTTTAACTAACATTCATAATAATCTAAAATGAAAATAAATCATATAACACTCATTCTCCTGTTAATATTTACAGCATGTAAGTCGGGTCAAAAAGCTACTGACTCCACACCAAAACTAAATGAAGTACAGAAGGCATTAATAGATAAAGAAAAATATAGTGGTTTTATCAATTATTATTGGGATTCAGAAAAAGGAAAAATTCTGTTAGAAATTGATAGCTTCGATAAAGAGTTCCTTTATGTAAATTATTTATCAGCCGGAATTGGTTCCAATGATATTGGCTTAGATAGAGGACAAATTGGAGATTCCAGAATTGTGAAATTTAAGAAGATTGGCAATAAAGTTTTTCTTTTTCAACCCAATTATCAATATAGAGCAAGTACTACAAATGCTGCTGAGAAGAAATCAGTTGAAGATGCATTTTCTCATTCTATTATACATGCTTTTGAAATAGAAGCCTCTCAAGATTGGTCCGTTGTGGTTGATGCCACAGATTTTTTCTTGAGAGATGCCCATGGAGTTTCCCAAAGGTTGAAAAGCCAAAGAGAAGGTTCTTATAGCTTCAACAAATCAAAATCGGCTTTCCATAAAGAGGGCTCAGGCAATTTCCCTCAAAATACAGAACTAGACTTCTGGATTTCTTTCACCGGAGAGCCCACAGGCAGAGAAATAAGATCTGTGGCTCCTGATGCTCAAAATATCACGGTTCGCCAACACCACTCTTTTGTAGAGTTACCTGATGATGATTTTACTCCCAGAAAATTTGATGTGAGAGCAGGTTATTTTGGTACAGGTTTTAAAGACTATAGTGTTCCCATTTCAGAAGACATCAATCAACGTTTTATAAATCGACATAGGTTAGTGAAAACCAATCCCGACCAGGCTAAAAGCGAAGTAGTTGAGCCCATCATCTATTATTTAGACCCAGGCACCCCTGAACCTGTAAAGTCTGCCTTGTTAGACGGTGCTAAATGGTGGAATGAAGCTTTTGAAGCAGCTGGTTTTATTAATGCTTTTCAGGTAGAAATGCTGCCGGAGGATGCCGATCCCTTAGATATTCGCTATAATGTTATTCAATGGGTGCATAGATCAACCAGAGGCTGGAGCTATGGAGCCAGTGTGGTAGATCCAAGAACAGGAGAAATATTGAAAGGTCACGTGAGTTTGGGTTCACTTAGGGTAAGGCAGGATTATTTGATAGCTACCGGACTTTTAGCTCCCTATGCCGAAAATGAAGATAGTCCTTTGATGGAAGAAATGGCTATTGCCAGATTAAGACAACTCTCTGCCCATGAAATTGGTCATACTCTTGGCCTTGCACATAATTATATAGCCAGCACTAATGATGATGCATCTGTGATGGACTACCCTCACCCTAAAATAGCATTAGATGATAAAGGCAATATTGATATCTCAAATGCTTATACTTCCGGTATAGGAGAATGGGATAAAATAGCAATAAGATATGGTTATGAACAATTTACAGAAAATGAAGAGACCAGTTTAGAAAGCATTTTAGAAGAAGCATCTGAAAAAGGAATAAGGTTTATTTCTGATCGCGATGCCAGAGCCACCGGTGGCGCACATCCTTTTGCCCATTTGTGGGATAATGGTAAAGATGCAGCCGTTGAACTCAATAGAATACTTGAAATAAGAAAAATTGCAATTAATAAACTAGGAGAAAATGCCATAAGACAAGGCGAACCTTTGGCTAAAATTCAAGATGTTTTAATTCCTATTTACTTTCTTCATCGCTACCAGGCAGAGGCAGCGGTAAAACTTCTTGGAGGAATAGACTATAGCTATAAAGTTAAAGGTGATAATCAAAGTGCCATGAAAATTATAGCTCCGCAATGGCAAATGGAAGGCTTGAACAGTTTACTCAACGCTGTATCACCACAGAATTTAGCTTTACCCGAAAGTTTATTAAATGAGATTCATCCAAGACCATTAGGATTTTACGACAACAGAGAACTTCTTAATGGCCGTACCGGGGTAACTTTTGACCCTTTAGGCGCTGCAGAGCAAGCATCTTCCATGGTGTTTGAATTAATACTTCATTCAGAAAGAATGGCACGTTTAGTAGAATTTAATAGTAGAGATAGTAAGAACCCTGGTGCAAAAGTAGTATTGGACAAAGTATTTGAGGCAGTTTTTGATTCTAAAGATCTCAACTCCTATCAGAGTGCCATTCAAATGACAGTTCAACATACCTATGTGATGCAATTAATGAAAGCGCTGCAGAATAGTAATAATTCTGCATTAACTCAGGCAGAGTTATTAGCCCAACTTAACATCATTGATCAGCATTTAGGAAGTAGAAATGCAAGAGGCAACAATCAAAAAATGGCTCATGCAGATTATCTAAAACATCAAATCAAATTATTTAAGGAAAAACCTATGGAATACAAGGTGCAGTCGTCAAATGACTTACCTCCTGGAAGCCCGATAGGTGATTATTGATAGAATTTTTCATTAATCAGATAGTTCCCTGTTTTAAAAAAGCCAGGCTTTAATTAAATCAAAGCCTGGCTTTTGTATTTTCATTCATTAATCCTCAATCCAATCTTTATACATCATATAGTTTTTGGCTGTTCTATCAAAGATTTTATATAATTCCGGATCAATCATCTTTACTTTTAATGCATATCAAACCAGAAGTTCAATTCGTGTAATTTTTTTATTTAATATTAAATATGTTACATTTATATAATTCGAAGATTAGTTTCATTGTTATTGCGGGAATGGATAATGAAAATAAAAATTACCATAAGGAATCCTTTAAGATTTGTCAATTTGGTTATACTATTGATTCTATCGAAGTTTCTTATTTGCTCCACATCAATTGCACAAATTAAACTATCTGACTTTGAGAACGTCACACATTATGACATATCAAATGGTTTGCCTTCTTCCAGTGTTGAACAGATTAAAGAGGATGCTCTAGGATTTTTATGGATTGCGACAGCTGACGGTGTTTCCAGGTTTGACGGTACTAATTTCATGAACTTCACGCATTATAATCATAACAATGCTCAACATAAAATCAATACAGTTCATACCCTTTTTATGGATAAGATCAATAAAAAGTTATGGATTGGAAGCGATGAAGGGCTTTTCTACACCTCAATTGATACCCTAAACTTCAAAAAGAATGAAAAGGAAGGCTCATTATTTTTAGAATATAATAATAAGGTGCTTTCACTTTTCGAAGGTGATAATAATAGGTTGTGGGTGGCAGGTTCTAGTGTATTGTATAGTATTAACTTAAGTAATTTAAACCAACCTTCAATTGTTTATAACAATAAGATACCGATGCTCAGTGAACCCTTTACAGAAATAACAAATATTGCACAAGAGTTTGAGAATAAAGAAATTTTTTGGTTTAGCACAACTAAAGGTCTTCTTCGATTTAATAAAAATACTGAGAAATGCATGGCTTTCAGGTACAATAAAAAACCTGAACTTAATGAAAATAGCATCAGGAAAATACATGTATCCCAAAATGAAATTTTATTAGGAACTTGGTCAGCAGGATTAATCGTTTTCGATAAAAACAAAGAAACATTTAATAAACCACTTGATTCTCAATTTCCTAATTCCCATAAGACAATAAATGACCTATATTTCGACAAGCATAATCTCTGGATAAGTACTAGAGATGGATTAGTACAATATAATTGTGCTACTCAAAAAGTGATAGAAGTACAGCCTCATGATATTAAAAAAGGAATAATAAAGGGAGTATCATTTGTGGACTCAAGGGGAATTATATGGTATGGCAATTCTCTGGGTTTGTTTAAATATTCAAGTAAGAAAAGGGATTTTCACTTTCTCCAGCTAGAGAACCGATCGAAAGTGGAGGTGCCTATGACTCCCAGGAAGATAATTGAAATAGACGGGATGTACTATGTAGCTGGGTATGCCAGTTCAGGTATTTACAAAATCAATCCAGAGAATTATACAGTTAAAGTGATCAAAACCCCTCTGTTTAGCCTTCATAATTTTGGGTATGTGATAATGGATATGGTAAAAATGCCTGATAACAAACTTTTAATCGCATCAAACAAACAGATTCTTATTTTAGATACAAAGACTGAACAAAGCACATTATCATCATTGCAAATTGAACATCCAAACCCTTCTATCCAAACCATAGAAAAAGATCGAAATGACAAGTATTGGATAGGAACCAGAAAAGCAGGATTATTCAAAATTGATTATGAGACAAATACTATCACATCGTTTAAAAAAGCACTGAATGAATTCAAAAACGATAACTTTGTTTGGATTAACCGACTTTATATGGCATCAAATAACAAACTTTGGATTTCTAAAGGCTCTTTTACAGTGCTTGACTTGGACAGGGAAGTCATTCATAATTTAAACTTGAATAAGAATATACCTTATTATCAAGATGTGTTTGGTATACAAGAAGACAGCAAGGGCAGAGTATGGATGGCAGGAGGACGATGGGGGCTTGGATATATCAATTTTAAAACTTTTAGAAAGGGAATAACACACAAAATTGATGGGTATTTCTATGGAGTTTATGCCCGTAATGACAGCATACTCTGGACTATAGGCGATAAACAGCTAGGTGAATTAAATCTGAATTCCTTGGAACATACTTGGGTTTCTTTAGACATGACTAATAAAAACATTAAACCTAAAGGCCCTATAATTAAAAATGGTAAAGGAGAATATATTATTGGATGTGAAAATGGGGTATTGATACACAATATTAGCTTAGAAAAAGAAACCAGTTCACTTTCAGCGCCATACATTTCGGCTATTGATGCAAACGAGAAGCCTTTTTTTACCGGTAGAAACTTAAATACACGTGTCTTCAACTTTAATAGTAACACTACACTTATTACTGTTAAATTAAGTGCATTAAATTTTAATTCTACTGAAGGCGTAACCTACAGTTACAAAATTAAAGACAATTGGATTAAGACAACACCAGAAGATGAAATTAACTTTACGAATCTACCACCCGGTGATTATAACTTTCATCTTAGAGCAAATAACCTACATAAAGGCCAATTAGAGAGCTTTGCTAGTTATCAATTCAATATTTTACCTCCCTTGTGGAAGACCTGGTGGGCTTACCTAATTTACCTTGGGTTACTTGCGGGATTAGCTTGGTGGTTTTACCGTTTTCAATTATCTCGTAAATTAGCTGTAGCTGAAGGCCAACGATTAAACGAAATCAATCAATTAAAAAATAGTCTTTACACAAATATTACCCATGAATTCAGAACGCCTTTAACCGTAATCTTAGGAATGACGGATTCCTTGAAAACTAATGGGAATGTCAAAAGCAAGCCATTAGAAATGATTGAAAGGAACAGCAACAAATTGCTTCACCTAGTGAATGAAATGCTTGACCTTGCCAAACTGGAAAATGGACGTATGGAATTACATCAGGTAACAGCTGATATTATACCATTTGTCAAATACCTCTGCGAGAGTTTTCAATCTTTTGCTGAAGAGTCAAATATCAAATTGACAGTTAACTCGGAGATTGAGGAATTAACAATGGATTTTGATACTACAAAGCTCTCAACCATTATGTCGAACCTGCTTACAAATGCCATTAAATTTACACCAGAAGGTGGGGAAATAACAATTCACTTAAATCAGGGCTCTGAAAAAAATGCAGGTTTTTTCTTTGTTAAGTTCAGAGACACGGGTATAGGCATTTCAGAAAAATCTCTGCCCCATATATTTAATAGATTTTATCAGGTTGAAAGCACTTCTTCACAGTATATCGAGGGTACAGGCATAGGGCTGGCACTAACTAAAGAACTTGTCGAACTCATGGGCGGTACTATTGCTGCAAAAAGTAGCCTGCACCAAGGTAGTGAGTTTATTGTAAAACTCCCGATTAATAAAACAGCTCATCAAATAACTGAATTTCCAATTCCATTAAAACCCTATTTGTCTACTGTATATAAAGAAATGCCTCTAAACCTACCAATATCAGATTTAGATGGTGATTTACCCTTGGCCCTTATAATAGAGGATAGTACAGATGTTGCCTATTATTTAAAAACCTCTTTAAAAGGGAACTATAGGACAATTTTTGCTCAAAACGGTAAGATAGGATTGGACATGGCTTACAAAAACATACCGGATGTGGTTATTTGTGATGTAATGATGCCTGAAAAAGATGGATTTGAAGTTTGTAAAGCCTTAAAAAGTGACGAACGCACAGATCATATCCCAATTATTTTGCTTACAGCCAAAGCGAATGATAATGATCGACTCTCAGGACTTTCCCATGGGGCAGATGCTTATCTGACTAAGCCATTTAATGTAGAAGAATTACATATTCGCCTGAATAAATTGATTCAATTAAGAAAAAAAATGACCAGTAAACTAGCCGCTGATGGTTTTACCTCACTTTTAAAAAGTGAAGTTGAAAACCCTGAGGCCAAATTTTTGCAGAAGGCCATTAAAATTATTCATACTGAATTGGACAATGGCCTGTTTGACTCCAAAAGTCTGGCACGCAGTTTACATTTAAGTGATTCTCAACTCTACAGAAAGCTGAAAGCTATTAGTGGCAAATCTAGCGCAGTATTTATCCGTTCGGTGCGTTTGCAAAAAGCTAAAGAACTTATTCAAACCACCAACAAAAATATTGCTGAAATAGCATACGATGTAGGCTTCAACGATCCATCGTGGTTTAGCCGTGCATTTAAGGAAGAATTTGGTTTTGCTCCCAATACTTTACACAAATAGGGCGAAATTATTATTGCTTGTTTAAAATTAGTTTTAATATATCATTTCACTCGATAGCTAATTTACAATCTCTTAAGTAAAAGATTTCTCCACTCCTGTATAAAAACTATAAATTCCTGATGATTTATTGGTCAGTTGCATTAATAGTGCTAGAATTTGAATAAATAGTTACACCCTTTACACTTCATTCCCTTTATATTTATACCAAAGTATAAGAATACTTTAAAATTAAAAAATAAAGGAAAACATATGAAAGACGAACTGCTTTCAGCATTGAAGCTTTTAAAGATAGCTTATGTACTCCTTTTAATAGTAGCTGTAGTTGGACTTTTCGCCTACATTTTAGAACGTAATCCCTCATTGCTAAAGTTTAAAAAGCAGGACTACGAAGTTACCTGGAGGCCAAAATCAATTGAAACCGACCTTCCTGCCGGAGAGAATGGAGAGATTATTACATATGGTTATCAATTGATTGTAAATACACCTAAGTTGATTGGTCCACTAGCTAGTGACAAAAATATGTGGTTTGCCGGAAACAAACTCTCCTGTAATAACTGTCATTTAAATGCAGGAAAGAAGATCGGATCCGGATCTTTTGTAGGTACAACTAAACGTTTCCCACAGTTTAGGGGCCGTGAAAATAAAATTGGTACAATCGAAGAACGAATAAACGGATGTATGGAACGCAGTATGAACGGAAAGGCACTACCAATGGCCAGCAAAGAAATGCAATCTATAATTGCTTATATGACTTGGCTTAGTGAGGGTGTTCCAAAAGATATGCAGAAACTCTATAAGGGACATTTAACAATCAATAT
>JBBSPJ010000093.1:0-12732 GCA_038258905.1 Cytophagales bacterium | reverse complement strand
TACCACCCCTACAGGGAGAGCGGAAACCAAAAATAAGGCCTGGGTGAAGCTTAAAAATTCATACACCATTTGATAATTAATTACCTGAATGATATAGTTTATAAGGAAAAGTAAAGGAATAATGGAATTGTTGAGTGAGAAGTTAGCGAAAGGCTTTGAAATGGTACCTATAAAGGGAAATCTAGATCCATCCAGGATATATGACGCTATGTTAAAAGCAACAATTAAGCCCCCAAGTGTAAGCCCAACTAATAAAAAACTTAAAAAACTAACTTCATTTAAATATTCAGGTGATAGAAATAAATACGGAATACCTAAGCCTTTTGCAAAAACACCATTAATAATCAAAAAAAGCAGGAGCCAACAAAAAAGGAGTAATTGATTTTTTTTTAAGTGTATTACAATTAAAGCTATAGGAAACGAATTGAAAATTTTTTCTAAAAGTAATCTCATAATACAGTTTAAAACCAATAGCCTTGAAAAATAAAAAAAGATTTAATTCCCATCCTAAATGAGTTTATAAATCCTCAAACAAAAAATTATTCATTGCATATTTAACAAGGCCTGCCAAAGTTTTAGAATTGGTTTTTTCTAATAAATTTCGCTTATGCGCCTCAACAGTTCTTATGCTAATAAAAAGTTTATCTGCTATTTCCTGATTACTCATTTCATCAATTATCAATCTTAGCACCTCTTTTTCTCTTGCAGAAATTGAAACAACATCATCGCTCTTCTTTTTCTTGCTCATAAAATCCATTATGGCCTGTGTGGCTTCCTGTGCATAATAAGTTCCTCCTTTACTTACTATACTAATAGCTTCCTTAATTTCCTTTTCTCTTGCATTTTTTAATAAATAACCGGAAGCACCTGCTTGTAACATCTGTTTCACATATTGGCTATCCTTAATCATTGTAAGGGCAATTACCTTTAAATCAGAGAATTGCTTTTGAATTGCCAGAGTAAAATCTACTCCGTTCATTTCTGGCATACTAATATCTGTTAATACAATATCTACATTACCAGGATTTTTCTCCAGAAAAATAAGCCCTTCTTTACCATTTGAGGCTTCCCCTACAATAGAAATATCCTCTTCAGAATCCAGGTAAAATCGGATCCCGTCACGGATTAAACGATGATCATCTACGAGCAATATCTTTATCATTTCGAAATATAATAATATCTTTAGAAACTACTAACTAATATTTTAATTCATGGATAATCCCAACAACAGTAAGCCAATTGTATTTTATTTAGATGATGATGAAATAAATTTGATTCTATTTAAGGCAAATTTAGAAGAGTATTATGATGTAGTAGTAGAAAAAGATCCCGATATGGCTATTGACTATTTGGGTAAAAATCAGGTAGATGTAATTCTAACAGACCAGATAATGCCTTATATGGATGGAATAGAATTTCTGAAAAGGATTAGTAAGGTTCAACCCGAGGTTTCTAGAATTTTACTCACAGGAGTAGTAAGTCAGGAAGTGATGTTAAAAGCCATTAACCAGGCACAGATTTATCGTTTTCATGAAAAATCGAGCAACTTTGATGCTCTTAAATTAGATATCGACAATGCATTCCAGATGGTGCAGGCTATAAGACAAAAAGACTATTACCATAAACAGATGCTGGAAACTATGGAAAAGTACAGACTTATCTCCGATAATGTTCCTGCACAAATTATTCGTACAGATATTGACGGAGTAATAAAAGAAATAAATAAAGATTTTGGCGGAATGAAAATTAACGATATTGGCAAGAATATTATTGAATTTTTGCCTGAAGATGAGGTTAAATCTTTTGTTAATTCAATGAATAAAGTAAAAAAGAACAAGGAAAGTGTAACCATTATTACCCGGGCTTTTAACTTTTATAAGAATTACAACTGGCATTCTACCTTAATTGGTTCTTTAACTTCTAATAAGAAAGTAACAGGCTTTCTTATGGTAAGCCAGGATATTACCGAGCGCATTACTTACGAAGAAAAAATTATGTCTGCTGTAATTGAGGCAGAGGATAGGCAAAAAAGTAGAATTGCAAGAGATATACACGATGGCCTACAGCAAACCCTCACTATTGCACTCATGAATTTTGAGGCAATGGGAAATGTTTTCGAGCTACTTGATTCTCAAAAATCGGAAAAATTTCTTCGAGGCTTTCAGCACCTTGAAAAAGGTTTACACGAAACCAGAAATATAGCATATAGCCTAATACCAAAAGCAGTGGAGGACTTTGGTTATATAGAAACAGTAATTAATTTGATTGAAGAATTAAACAATACAACTGAAACTAAATTTAAATTTTATACTAATTTAAAAAAGCGAATAGATAGCCAAAGTATTGAATACAACCTTTTTAGAATCACCCAGGAATCAATCAATAACATTATAAAATATGCGAAAGCCAATGAAGTATTTATACAATTGGTTTTGCAGAACAAAATTCTTCAGTTAACCATTGAAGATGACGGTATAGGATTTAAGGCCGATGAAAAATTAAAAAGCGGCTCCAGAAACTTCGGATTATTTAATATGAGAAAAAGGGCTGAAAGTTTATCAGGTAAAATGGTGATTGATTCTGCTGAGGGTAAGGGCACCCTTATTTATATAGAATTGCCTCTGAAATGAATTGATTAATAACATTAAGATTTATTAATGTATTTTTTAAAAGTAAATGATTAGACCTTATCTACTTTAAGATATAACCTTTCTGATAAATAAGGGTATAATTATATATTATCAGAAAAATTAAAAATTTATATTATGGATAATAAAGAAGCTTTTAAACAAAAATTAAGTGCTAAATTAGAAGAGTATAAAGCTGACTTTGAGAAGTTAAAAGCTCAAACAAAAGGAGCCTATGCAGAAGGACAGCTGGAAGGCTCTGAAGAAGGTAAAACCATTAGAGCTAAAATGGAAGAAGCCAAATCAAAGCTTAAAGAATTTGAAGAAAACAGCGATGAAAAATGGGAAGACCTTAAAACTGATATGGAAAAAACATGGAGTGGTTTACAAAATAGCTTTGATAAGCTTAAGAACTAAAAAAAAGGTCCCCATTGACATTTTCAATGTGGACCTTTTTTATCTCCTTTAAGAGTCTTAATCAATAACTTTTACTTTAAGCATGTTAGTTCTATGCTTTTCTTTTATAGGCATACTAGCAGTTAAAACGATGGTATCGCCCTTTTGAACATGGTTATTTTTCTTTAACATATCTTCAATATCTGCAAAGGTTTTATCAGTACTTTCATAATTGTCGTATAGGTATCCTCTTACGCCCCAAACTAAATTTATTGATTCCAGAAGGGTTTCATTTCCTGTAAAAATAAAGATTCCTGCTTTTGGCCTATGGCTTGAAAGCCTAAAGGCAGTATATCCTGATTTTGTCATACCCACTATAGCTTTGGCATTTGTTTCTTCTGCTAATTTACAGGCTGTTTGTACCAGGTTATCGCTCATAAAGCTTTCTGATTGCTTAGTTACATGGCCATATTTGAAATAAATTCTATCATGCTTTTCTACACTGGCAATTATCTGCGACATACTAGATACTGATTCCACAGGGTATTTTCCGGCTGCCGATTCTGCAGATAGCATAACAGCATCTGCACCATCTAAAATTGCATTAGCCACATCATTGGTTTCTGCACGTGTAGGCCTTGGATTTTCAATCATGCTCTCCATCATTTGGGTGGCAATAATTACAGGTTTACAAGCTCTATTACACTTTTCAACCATCATCTTTTGTGCTAAAGGCACATCCTCCATAGGAATTTCAACACCTAAATCACCTCTGGCAACCATTAAAGCATCAGTGGCAGCTATGATAGCATCAATATCTTTTAAGGCTTCAGGCTTTTCAATTTTAGCTACTACTTTACAAGTTTTACCAGCATATTTAATTCTGTTTTGTAAATCCAATACATCAGCGGCTGATCTTACAAAAGAAAGGGCTATCCAATCCACATTATTTTTTAAACCGAATTTTAGATCTTCTAAATCTTTATCAGTTAAGCTAGGCGCAGAAACCTTGGTAAAAGGTAAATTAATTCCTTTTTTAGATTTTAATGAGCCACCATAAACAACAGTGGTTAAAACTTCAACACCTTCAGTACTATTTACCTCTAATTCAATTTTCCCATCATCAATTAATATTCTGTCTCCTTTTCTCACATCACTAGGTAATCCTAAATAAGTGGTGCTTGCTTTTTTATTATCACCTATCATTTCCTTTGATGTAATAATAAATTTATCGCCTGCCTTTATCTCTACCTCTCCGTCTTTTATTTCTCCCAATCTGATTTTAGGTCCTTGCAAATCTTGCAAAACACTCACATTGGTACCCCATTCCCTATTAATCTCCTTAATGTAATCAAAGGTTTGTTGATGCAATTTATGGTCGCCATGTGAAAAATTAAGTCTGAATACATCAGCACCCGCTTCCACTAACTTTTGAAGCATTTGTTTAGAGTTTGAAGCAGGCCCAACTGTGGCTACAATTTTTGACTTATTAAATAGAATTGTTTTGTTTTTCATAAAAATTAGCAATTTGATTCTGTGGTCTCATTTGATTTACTACAAAATAGTATTCATAAAAAAACCCAATATTTGGTTGAATGAGTTGTTTTTTCAGTCAATTATCAAATTATCTATTGATTTTAACTGCTGAACGTCCATTTTCTGAATCAAAATTACATTTTTTATTTTACTTAGTGTATTTTTTACATTAAGTATTTCTAAATCTCCTGTATCATCCTCTATTACAAGAAAATAATCTATGTTTTTAGCCTCCGGTACTACAAAAGCAAAATTTACACTTTCATTAACTCTATTTCGTATCAATGCAACAGATAAATTTTCAGTTTTGTGTAGAAAGAGAGAAGTTTTTAAAAATGTATCATTTTTGAAGCAAATTTGATGATCTTCTACCCTCTTTAAATGTAAATTCATTTCAAGGTTAATATGCCAGGCTAGTTGAAAATCAGGTAAGCCGCTAGAAATTCCTAAAATTTCCAAATCAAAATCGGGCTGAACTCGAAGAATGTTTTTATGCATAGCGGATAAGATAATTAAAAATACGATGATTCATATTCTAACATGATTTTATCATCAAATTATATATTTTACCTCAAGAATGAAAAAATAGTTTGACATTAATGAGGGAAATACATTTCTTTGCGGAGTATTTATAACTAAAATTGTAAAATAATGTCTGAAATAGCACAGAAAGTAAAGGCAATTATCATTGATAAGCTAGGTGTAGAAGAGTCTGAGGTAACAGCAGAGGCAAGCTTCACTAATGATTTAGGAGCAGATTCACTTGATACTGTAGAATTAATCATGGAATTTGAAAAAGAGTTTAACATCTCTATTCCAGATGATCAAGCTGAAAACATTGGGACGGTAGGTCAAGCTATCTCCTATTTAGAAGAAAACGTAAAATAATTTCATATCACCAAAATTCATTTATGAATTTAAAAAGGGTAGTTGTAACGGGACTGGGTGCGCTCACACCTATTGGAAATTCAGTTGAAGAATACTGGGAAAATTTATCCGTAGGTAAAAGCGGTGCCGGTCCCATTACTAGATTCGACTCGTCTAATTTTAAAACGCAGTTTGCTTGTGAAGTGAAAAACTTCAATGCAGAAGATCATTTTGATAGAAAGGAAGCACGTAAAATGGATCCTTTTACTCAATATGGTATGGTTGTAGCTGAACAGGCAATTATAGACTCGGGATTAGACCTAAGTAAAATCAATTTGGATAGAGCAGGTGTAATCTGGGGCTCAGGTATTGGTGGATTAAAAACTTTTCAAGAAGAAGTAGATAATTTTGTAACCAATGGAAGAGTACCAAGATTCAACCCTTTCTTTATTCCTAAAATGATTACAGATATCTGTGCCGGTTTAATTTCGATTAAATACGGTTTCAGAGGTCCTAACTTTGTAACAGTCTCTGCTTGTGCTTCGGCCACCAATGCACTTATAGATGCATTCAATTATATTAGATTAGGTAAAGCTGATATTTTTATATCAGGCGGTTCTGAAGCTTCCGTTAACGAATCTGGTATAGGTGGTTTTAATGCCATGAAAGCGCTATCTGAAAGAAATGACGATCCGGCCACAGCATCCAGACCATTTGATAAAGACAGAGATGGATTTGTTTTAGGTGAAGGAGCGGCCTCGCTAATTCTAGAAGAATATGAACATGCAAAAGCAAGGGGAGCGAAAATTTATTGTGAAATTGTAGGTGGAGGAATGTCTGCTGATGCATATCATATGACTGCCCCCCATCCGGAAGGATTAGGAGCAATGAATGTAATGAAGAATGCTTTGGAAGATGCAGGCTTAGCTACAACTGATATTGACTATATTAATGTACATGGTACTTCCACTCCTTTAGGTGACTTAAGTGAATCAGGTGCAATTAAAAAGGTATTTGGTGAGCATGCGTATGATTTAAATATAAGTTCAACCAAATCTATGACCGGCCACCTTTTAGGTGCTGCAGGAGCTATAGAAGCGCTGGCTTGCATTTTAGCTTTGGAGAAACAAATTATTCCTCCAACAATTAATCATTTCACTGACGATGAACAATTTGATCCTAAATTGAATTTTACATTCAATAAAGCACAAAACAGAAAAGTAAATGCTGTATTAAGCAATACATTTGGTTTTGGTGGTCACAACACGTCAATAGTGATGAAAAAAATTAATGACTAATCAGATCCATTGATTAAGCATCTTTTTTTTCCGTTTAAAAAATATTCTGAAAAAGATAAAAGGCTTATAGCTGCAATAAAAAATATTGTGGGTTATAGGCCTTTTCGTTTAGAACTCTTCAGATTAGTAACACAACATTCAAGCATTGCGAAAGCCCACCATAACGGTTTTAAGCAATCAAATGAAAGGCTTGAGTATTTAGGCGATGCTATATTAGGAGCAGTTATAGCAGATTACCTTTTCAAAAAATATCCTTTTAAAGATGAAGGTTTTCTTACTGAGATTAGATCCAGACTAGTTAATAGAGAGTCTCTTGGACAGTTAGCTCGTAAAGTGGGCATAAACACTTTGCTTGATGTAGACTTCAATAAAAATAGATTCAGTTACAAATCTATTTATGGCGATATGATTGAAGCTTTCATTGGAGCAGTATATTTAGATAAAGGATATAAATTCTGTCGCAATTTTATCATCAAAAAACTAATCCTCCCTCATTACGATTTAGATGAAATCATAGAGAATAATACTAATTTCAAAAGTATTCTCATTGAATGGTCTCAAAAGAAAAATAAAGAGATTAGCTTTAATATTGTAGACATTAAGGAAGAAAGAAGGAAAAAAGAGTTTAGGGCTGAAATTGTTGTAAATGGAAAAACCATTGCAGAAGGATCTGGTTTAAATAAAAAGAAAGCAGAGCAAAATGCAGCTTTTAAGGCATGTCAAATCTTAAAACTAGAATAAAGTACCCTCCTTATTAAACCTATACGATTTAATTTTATCATAAATTTCAGATTATAAAACTAGTCTGCTAGTTTGAAGTTTATATTAAATAGATTTGTGATAAGTTTGAAGTTTTAAAATAGCTTGAATAAAAATCCCAAAGTTGTATTCATTTTTCGAATTACAATTTAGTTATCTATAATTAACATTTTACCAGCCATATATTTTATTTATGAAAATAGCAGGAGCTACAATTAATCAAACACCTTTCGATTGGGAAGGCAATATAAAAAACATCACCTCAGCCCTGGAACAAGCTAAAATGGAAGAGATAAAGCTCATATGTTTTCCTGAGCTTAGTATTTGCGGCTACGGTTGTGAAGATATGTTTTTAAGTAATTGGCTTTGGAAGAAATGCTTTGACCTTTTGGTTGAAGAAATAGTACCACACACAGAAAATATCACTTGCGTGGTAGGTTTACCTCTAAAACATGAATCTACTTCTTATAATTGTGCAGCATACATACAGAATGGAGAATTATTATATATAATACCTAAACAAAATTTGGCAAATGATGGTGTACACTATGAACCACGCTGGTTTACGCCATGGCCTATAGGAAAACAATCTACCATTGAATGGAAAGGTAAGATCTATAACATAGGTGATTTCGTGATTGATTTTTACCAATTCAAAATTGGATTTGAAATCTGTGAAGATGCGTGGCGCATAGAAAGACCGGCCTACCATTTAAAAGAAAGAGGTGTTAACCTTATCTTAAATCCTAGCGCCAGTCATTTTGCTATTGATAAAAGCGTTTTACGTCAGCAATTAGTGGTTAATAGTTCAATGCAGTTTGAATGCACTTATGTTTATGCCAACCTATTGGGTAACGAAGCCGGACGAATGATTTATGATGGAGAGGTGATGATCGCTAAAGAGGGTAAACTAATTGTAAAAAATGAATTATTATCCTTCGAGAATTTTCAGATTTGCGCCTGTGATACAGAGGATAATTCTTTTGAAAAAGACTTATACATTACAGATGCCAACAACGAATTTAATAAAGCAGTTAGTTTAGCATTATTTGACTACCTAAGGAAAAGCAAAAGTAATGGCTTTGTTTTATCTCTTAGTGGTGGTGCCGATTCATCTACCTGTGCAGTTTTAGTTTCAGAAATGGTAAAATTAGGTTTGGAAGAATTGGGCCTTGAATTATTTCTTACCAAAATACACAAGGCAGATTGGTATAATGATTTACAAAATATTGATAATCCACAGCAGAGTATTGTCAATAGATTATTAACCACAGCTTACCAAAGCACCCAAAACTCAGGTCACACTACTTTTGAATCCGCCAAAAAACTGGCAAAAGAAATTGGCGCAACATTTTATCATTGGGGAATCGATGAAGAGGTAGAATCCTACACTAAAAAGATTGAACAAAACCTTAACCGACAACTCACTTGGGATAGAGATGATATAGCACTTCAAAATATTCAGGCAAGGGCCCGCTCCCCTATCATTTGGATGTTAGCCAATATAAATAATGCACTCTTAATTACTACCTCAAACAGAAGCGAAGGAGATGTTGGCTACACCACTATGGATGGCGATACCAGCGGAAGTATAGCACCCATTGCGGCTATTGATAAAGCATTTATTATTCAATGGCTAAAATGGGCTGAAGAAAGCTTAAATTACAAAAGTTTATCCTATGTAAATAAGCTACAACCTAGTGCAGAATTAAGGCCAAAAGATAAAACTCAAACAGATGAGGACGATTTAATGCCTTATCATTTATTATTGAAAATAGAAAAATTAGCTATTGAGGAAAAGCTATCACCAGTAGAAGTTCTAGAATATTTACTCACAAATGATCCTGAGGATAGAACACTTCTCAAAAATTCGGTGATAAAATTTTATCGTTTATGGTCCAGAAACCAGTGGAAAAGAGAAAGGTTTGCTCCCTCCTTTCATTTGGCCAGTTTTAATGTAGATCCTAAAACATGGTGCCGTTTCCCAATTCTTTCCTCAGGATTTAAGGAAGAGTTATCAATTTTAGAAAAGTGGAATTAAATCATTGAATTCTTAGTTTTTAACCTATTTTTGCACAAATAGTAAATTTATGTTAAGTTATATTGTTTGGTCTCCGAAGCCTTATATTGTTGATTTAGGTTTTACAGAATTAAGATGGTATGGGTTATTATTTGCACTGGGTTTCATCATCTCCCAACAAATAATGTTTTATATCTTTAAAAAGGAAGGTAAATTAGAAAAACAAGTTGAAGTGCTTACTTTTTACATGGTTATTGCTGTTATCATTGGAGCACGCCTTGGTCATGTGTTATTCTATGAACCCGCTAAATATTTAAGTAATCCGATAGATATATTTAAGGTTTGGGAAGGTGGTTTAGCCAGCCATGGTGGGGCTGCAGGTATTCTGATTGCTCTTTATCTCTTCTCCAGAAAATACAAGGATATTAGCTATTTATGGATTTTAGATAGAATCGTAATTGTAGTAGCGCTTACTGCCACTTTAATAAGAATTGGAAATTTTATCAACTCAGAAATAATTGGACTGCCTACTGAAACTAATAATGGAATTGTGTTTGGTAGAGATGTAGAGACCAGAGTAGGGTATTTAAACGCTGCAATCGAAGATGTTAGCATTAAAAAAGCTGACTTGAATAATACGGTCGGAATTGAAAACCAATTGTACAATCCTGTTGAATTGAACATTGTATACGATGGCAAAAATACTCTGGATATGGTTAAAAACTATTCCGAGACTACTTTATTAAATTATTTACAAAACGAGAAAATAAGTGAGCACGCAATTTTTGACAAGAATGGATCATTTACTTATATTGAATCGGGAGGTAAAATAACTGCCACTATTTATGGCGAAGGAATTACAAGGCACCCTGCTCAATTGTACGAAGGATTATCTCATTTCTTTCTATTTCTGCTCTTATTTTATTTATGGAATAAAAATAGAAGTGGATTAGCTGACGGTCGACTTTTTGGAATTTTCCTAATTGGTAGTTTTGGGTTAAGATTCTTTTATGAATTTCTAAAAGAAAATCAGGTGGCTTTTGAAGATAATTTAGCTCTAAATATGGGGCAATGGCTTAGTATTCCGTTGGTATTAGCTGGAATATTTTTTATAGCTAAATCTTTTAAAGACGAAAAAAGAAGTTAATAATAACAAAATTCTTTTTGCTTGTTAACTATTTTAATTAAAGTTTATCTTGGCAAAAATTGTGTCTATTATTATGGCACCGGATCATAGCCGGAACCGCCCCATGGGTGGCATTTGGAAATCCGTTTAGTGGCTAACTTCGAACCTTTTATAATACCATGCTTCATTATTGCCTGTTTTGCATATTCTGAACAGGTTGGGGTGTAGCGACAGGCTGATGGAAAAAACGGTGATATGCCATATTGATAAAAAATAATAGGTAAAGACGCTAATTTTCGAATGAATCTTGTCGTTTTATGTTTTGTTAAAGAAGCCAAACAATTATTTTTAAATTTAAAAAAAATATTATTAATTTCATTACCTCATATAGTACCTCAAATTTTTCAATTAAGTTGAACCCAGGAAGGGTTACAAATATACTATTTATAGTAATATTTTTTCTTTTCTATTGTAATAATGCTTTTTCTCAAATTTCAGTTCAAAAAAACACTAGCAAAGTAAAAATTAGTGACCAACCTCTCGATAGTCTTGATTTGCTTTTTGTTAATGTTGAAAAAATACGTATTGTCGGAAATAAAAAGACTAAAAATCGTATTATCACCAGAGAAATTGATATTCAAACAGGCAGTGGTTACCAATTGAGTGATTTGAGAAAACTAGTGAAACTAGATGAAAATAAAATTTTCAATACAGGTTTATTTAACTCAGTAAAATCAGAAATAGCTTTCATACAGGGATCGCCAAATAACGTAGAAATCTTATTTTTCACTGAAGAACGTTGGTATATTTGGCCAAGTATCATTTTCAGTTTGGCCGATAGAAACGTTAGTGATTGGCTTTTTAACCAAGGTGCGGCTACTGATAGATTTGAATATGGTTTCCGCTTTGATCAATTTAACGTAAGAGGCCTAAATGAGCGCTTAAGAGTAATGGCTCAATTTGGTTTTAAAAGAAGATTTGCCTTAGGATATAGAATTCCATATCTAAACAAAGAACAAAAATTAGGAATGGGTATCAATTTCTCCTACAGTGAATTTGACCAGGTAGATTTATTTAATAGAAGAGATAAGCGACTTTTCATAGACGCAGATAGTCTTTTTGGTGATACTAGTGGTAGAAACATTATTTCCACAGATTTGTATGGGTCTTTGGATTTTACTTACCGAGAATCCTTTTATAACACACACACTGTTGCTCTTTTTTATAATAAAATAGAAATAGCAGATACTTTAGGTATTATCAATCCGGATTATTTGGGAAATGGAGAAAGTGTGCAAAATTCATTAAACCTACGGTATAATTTCAGAAGAGATTTTAGAGATAGAAATAATTATCCGCTAAAAGGGTTTCTTATTGATATTACAGGTGAAAAAAATGGATTGGGTATATTTAATGATATCAATCAGGGAAGTGCAAAAATACTATTAAGTCAATTTAAGCCTTTAAGACATAATTTTAATATTGCCAGTTCTTTTACAGCTTACACTAGTTTCCCGCAAAACCAGCCCTACACTACCATGAGGGCTTTAGGATTTTCCAATGAACTATTAAAAGGCTATGAATTATACGTAATTCAAGGCCAGCATTTTGTAATGCACAAAACTGAATTAAAAAAACAACTTTTTTCTATTGAAGCTAATCTAGGAAAATTGATGCCACTGAAGCAATTCCGAAAAGTACCAATAGCAGCTTATTTCAAATTATATTTTGATCAAGGCTATGTTCAAAATAATTTACCGAGAAACACAGAATCATTATTTGCTAATCGTTATATATATAGCTACGGGGCAGGTATAGATTTAGTGACATACTATGATGCTGTACTAAGGTTGGAATATTCTATTAATGCGCTTAATGAGGGAGGTTTCTTTATTAATGTGAAATCAGGTATTTAAATTTACTTTCTTACAATCTCTACAAAATATACTGCAACTACAGCACAATCAATCCAGTTCTTTTGGGTCAATTTTTCTTTTCTTTCCTCTTTTGTTAAAATAAAACCAGTCACCTACTCTTTCATCATTCTCAAAATGACCTTCATATACCTTTCTGCCTTTAGAGTCAAAGTATTGCCAGAAACCT
>JBBSPJ010000092.1:0-12783 GCA_038258905.1 Cytophagales bacterium | reverse complement strand
GAGTAGCTCAGAGAATCGTTCGAAAAAAGAGGAGGATTCTGATTTTAAAGGATGGTTTAAGCAAAAATCCTCCAAATCAGGCTTTCTCAAAAGAATTTCATACCAAAGTTTGACTGATTTTTGTAAGGAAAATGATGTGAAAGTGAAAATGGAAATTAAAACCGGTACCTATCTGGTGGAACATTATCCTTTTGCTCTTACTAACAAAGAATTGAATGAAGAGCAAGATCAAGCATTAATGGCATGCTTTACACTTTATACCGAGGAACATATCAATGATCATTTTTCATTTGGTTTCGGTCAAATTTCAGAAATAGCAGTGAAAGCTTTAAGCCCTGGCATTAATGATCCGGGTACGGCTATTAGAGCCATTGATTTATTGGCCGAATTATTTATTCAGCTCATGCTTATTCAACAGCAAATATTCTTAAAGGATGATGAGAGTAATATTTGTGTATATTTAATGCCCATCACTTTCGATGATATATTGTATCAAAATTTTACGCCTATCAGAAATTATGGTAAGAAAGATGTTCGTGTAATGCTGCAACTATTAGCCAGTTTAGAGAAAATGCTTGAGGTGGATGATGAAAAGAAATTATACTATAAAGAAATATACGATTTCATTTTCAGCACCATAAATTGTTGCGAAACTGAATTTGATAGCAAACTGGACCAACGGCAGCTAAATAAGATAATCGATAAAATCAATTTGAAATTTCCGAATCAGCAGCAATTTGATCGTTTAGGATAAGTATAGTTAGAATAATTTGTAATTACCTCCTTTTCTAAAAAGTGAAGTATTCAACTTTATTTTTTGGCCACCATTCATGTGTTTTTTTCTGGCAGCTTCAAATAATTGTTTAATCATATCTGCTTCCGGCCCTAGGCCTATCATTCTGCTTTTCCATTCAGAATCGCTTACTTTCCCACCATGCAAGGAAGCAATACCAGCCCAAACTTTATTATATCTGTCAGGGAAATGATTTTTTAACCAATGTGAAAATACTTCTTTAACAGCACCATTCAACCTTACTACGGTGTATCCGGCATCGATGGCTCCATGCTGAGCTGCTTTTTCAATAATGGCAGGAATTTCATGGTGGTTTAAACCCGGAATAATAGGAGCCGTCATTACACTTACCGGAATATTATTCTGGCTCAATATTTCAATTGCTTCTAATTTCTTTTGAGCAGATGCTGTTCTAGGTTCCAATTTACTCCTTAGGCTCTCATCCAAACTAGTAATGGATAAAATCACTCTAACTAAATTATCTGATGCTAAATCTTTCAAAAGATCTAAATCATTTAGAAACGCCACATTTTTAGTGATAATTCCTACTGGATGCCTGTAATCAGAAAATACCTGTAATAAAGATCTTGTAATTCTTAACTTCTGTTCTATGGGTTGGTAGCAATCGGTATTACCGGATAATACGATGGGCTGTGCTTTCCAGCTTGACTTTAGCAACTCTTTTTCCAATAAAGCTGCTGCATTCTTTTTTACAATTATTTTAGATTCAAAATCGAGCCCGGCATTATAGCCCCAAAATTCATGAGTGGTGCGGGCATAACAATATACGCAACCATGCTCACAGCCTTGGTAAGGATTAAGCGAATAGGCCATTCCCACATCCGGGCTTGCTACTTTATTGATTATTTTCTTGGGCGACTCATAAAATATTTCTGTCGTAGGCTTATTCAGGTGGGTGTATTCATCAATTGCAGCATCTTCCTCTAAACTAAATTTTTCAGGCGAAAATTTATTATGCGGGTTATGTTGCGCTCCCCTTCCTTTTATGAGATTATCTGAATTCATACATAAATATACTAATATAATTAGGTATTGCTATTATATTTAGTATATTTATCTTTCATAAAAAATGCTACCTCCACCGAAGGTAGCATTATATAATTGATTTTGATTAATGGATTACGCTTAGAGAAAATATCTCCCTACTCTCTTTTCTTGCTGTCTTTCTTGGCCTTTTTATCCGCTCTTTTTTCTTTGAGATTCTTAGTAGGCTCCTTTTTTACAGCTTTTTTTACTGATTTTTCTTTTGACATGATTTCTAATATTTAGCAAAAGTTAACTTTAATTTCAGATTTGTCAAAGAGGAGTTAGATTTAAATTTTTAGTCTAAACTTTTTAATTGAAAGTCTTAAAATAAAACTATTTCCTAAAGTTCGTAAGCATTATCCGCTATTTCCATTAAATCTTTCATAGTAAAAATACCTGCTGTGCCTAATGAAGGCACCCAATCACGATTATTGCCTAAGAATGAGTTTCTATCTAATTCTAAAAGTCCGATGAGCACTTCTGCTACAATTCTACCACCTACAGGCCCCAATCCTTCTCCTTGTGAGAATTGTGTATCAGAATCTTGTCTGCCCACCACTTCTGCCTCAGCTAAAATATAGAACCAAAGTGGTATGCCTGCAGACAAATCAACATTATGAGGATTTACTTTATTGTGTACAAAATCTACTACTTGTTCTATTTCACTTTCATCTCTGTGCATATAACTGGCAACATTTTCACCTGATGGAAGCAGGAAGCTTTGCCCTCTTCTGTAGTTTCTAGTGGCTAAAGATTTATCATCCGGGTTAGGAGATGGAACAAAAGGTAATTCTAATAAAATGGGAGCTAAGGTAGTATCAAGCTTCTCAGCCTTTTGGAAATTAGTGCCAAAATCAAAAATGGCATCCCATTCAATGGCCTGATTGCTACTAGTAATTCTGGCAAAACCCTGACCAAATTCGGGAGAAAAAATACTCTTACTTACTCCATCCAATTGTAATTTTAAGTTTTGAGCAATCATAGTATGGCCAAAGCGAAAAGCTGCTACTGAAAATTCTACCGGGATAAAAGCACTATAAACAGGCTGATAAAATTTACGGCCATTGCCCATAATGTCTGCAACCAGGTATTTGCCACACATAGTTGGGAGAAACTCATTTACTATAACCCATTGGTAATGCCATGTTGAAATTTTTCTAGCTTCTTCATATAAATGCTCAGGACCATAAGTTGGATTAGCATCTTTAAGAAGTTTGTAATTAGCATTATAGAATCTAATAAAAGCCAACTGCATCTGAGAAATCACTCTATTTTCATCGTTTCTTGGATCACCAATGATGGCTGTTTCCTTGCCATTACGCTGCAGGTCATGTTTTTCAGTAGCCTGATTTTGCCCTATATTATTATTGCTTAAAGCAGTCAATAGGTAAAAACCTTCGCTTCTTGGTCTATAAAGAAAAGGATCATCCTCTGGACCTCCTCCAAAAACACTATCCAAATCAAGTTCGGCTGATCTTGAATTTTCAATTTCGTTAGGATTGTTAATACTACTAAAGCTGGTAGAAGTATCAAATGTAATATCATGATCAATAAACTGCCCAAAAAAGACCATCCCTAAAGCAACTGAATCGGTGAATTTGGGAGTATTTCCCGCATTCATAGGACCGTCTTTCTTTCCCAATGCTGAAAGAGCTGAAGGAATATTGTAAAGCGGAGGTAAATCTCTGAACATCCTGCCAAAGCGGCCAAAACTTTCTTCTTCGAAAGAATGATGCGAACAAAGCACATTTTTACCTTCAAAACTGTGCATTCCATGGTGATTTGAATCTGACATAATTAATTTGGTTTATATGGTTAAAAATTTGTCATGTACTGCAATGTTGAGAAGTATAAATTGAGCAGCTTCAAAAAATATAGGGGTAATAAAAAATGCTTTAAGATTGACCAGATAATCTTACATTAAAATAACTAGTTTATCTTTAAATATATACCGTTCATCAGAGTTAAATACTTTTATATATATTATATTTAAAGGTATAAATAATATTTTAAAAATGCAATTAAATAGTGTAAGTATTCATTAAGCAATATAAAATAAATTAATAAGGTAATTAAATACACTATCTATAGCTACTTATGAATGTTTAAAGGCGCTTACTATAACAGAAGTGATTTGTCAATTGAATAAATGATTGATAAGTAATTATGACTATTTAATATTTTTAGAAATAGTAAAATAAAAAGTGCTGCCCTTTCCAGGTTCAGATTCCACCCATATTTTCCCTCCATAATTCTCAATAATTTTCTTCACAATAGCCAAGCCCATCCCTGTGCCTTTAAATTCTACTTTTGTATGAAGTCTTTTAAAAATCACGAAAATCTTATCAAAATGAGTTTTATCAATGCCTATTCCATTGTCCTTCACTGCTATGGTATACACATTTTTAGTTAGTTTACCTGAAACAGAAATTTTCGGTGTTCTGGATTGGTCTGTGTATTTGAGGGCATTACCAATCAAGTTCTGAAACACCTGCAGATAAGGCACTTGGAATATTTGGACGTCAGGCAGATCTTTAAATACTATTTTAGCCTTTTTCTCATCTATTGCTTTTCTTTGCAGCAGGCAAGCTTCTTCTATAATCTCTTTAATACTGGTTTTCTTATGCTCTTGCTCCAATTTGCCTGCTCTGGAAAACTCCAATAAATCTAAAATAATTTGCCGCATCCTTTCGGCTCCATCTACGGCAAAATGAACGTATTTATTTGCTTTTTCATCTAATTGACCCCCATATTTATTTGACAGAAGGGTCATAAAACTGGTAATCATTCTGAGTGGTTCTTGTAAATCGTGTGAGGCCACATAAGCAAATTGCTCCAGCTCAGCATTAGATTTGGCAAGCTCTTTAGCTCTCTCGTCTAAGGTTGTATTTAATTCTTTTAAAGATTCTTCAATCTCTTTTCTGTAAGTAATGTCTGTCATGGCTCCTATAACCCTTGTTACCTCTCCTCTTGAGTCTCGCAAAAATATTGCTCTATCAATTACATAGGCATAGGTGCCATCTCCTTTTAAAAATCGATATTCTTCCCTCCAATTATTTAAAGAAGCATCTTTCATATATCCCTCTATTTTTTGAGCTACTCTTTGTCTGTCATCAGGATGAATATTTTCCATTAAGAGCTCAAAAGTTGGTTTTATTTTAGTGATGTTATGCTGGAAAAGCTTTTGAAATCCACCTCCCCAAAACAATATATTTTCATTTACATTGTAATCCCAAATGGCATCATTGGTAGCCTGAGCAACCATTTCAAAACGTTCATTTGATTCTTTGATAAGCTCTTCATTTTTCTTACGCTCCGTTGTATCTTTAAAAAAAACAGATAGGCCATTTTCAGAGGGATAAGCACTAATTTCAAACCATTTATTAATTGCGCTATAGAAATCATCAAAATAAACCGGTTTTTGCTGTTCCATTGCCAGATGGTAATTTTTATAGGAATCTGTATTTAATTGCTCAGTAAACACATTCCATAAACTTTTATTAATTATCTCACTTCTTGTTGTTTGTAGAAGAATTTCGGCTTTTTCATTCCAATAATTAACAATCCATTTATTATCTACCGAGAAAAACCCATCGCTAATATTTTCAAGGATACTATTTCTTTCTTTGAATACTTTTTGCAGCTCTAATTCAGCTAACTTTCTTTCATTTATATCCTGAAAACTACCTACTATTTTAATACATTTACCATCTTTAACTTCCGGTTCTCCAATAATCCTGATCCACTTCTCTTTTTTATTGGCAGTAATAATGATTAATTCTAAATCCCATTTTTGATGATATTCAATGGCTCTATTTAGAACTTCAACTATATTATCTCTGTGATCACCTTCGTGGTAAAATTCTAATGCTTCCTTTAAATCGGGATTATATTCACCTTCCACTTCATGGATAGATCGTGTTATAGCAGACCAATAGATTTCTTGCGTCTTCAAATCATATTCCCAGCCACCAATTTGTGCTAATTGGTTAGCTTGTTCCAATAAATCTTCCAGTTCTTTTTTCTCTGTTACATCCCGACCGTAGGCAAAAACTAATCCCTCAGTACCAAAAACCTGTGATGAATTCCAGGAAATCCATTTTTTCTCACCTGATTTGGTAACGTATCTGTTTACAAAACCATTAGCCTGCCTTTTCCCCGTTTTAGTTTCATTAAATTCCTTATATGTATTTTCCTCATCAGCGTCATACACAAAATTACTAAAAGGTTGATATGTAAGTTCTTGCTCTGTATAGCCCATTAATTGAATAAAGGCAGGATTTACCTTACTAAATTTACCTTCAGGGCTTGTAATACATAAAATATCGGGGGAATACTGAAAAAACATGTTAAATTCTTCTTCCGCTTTTTTTCTTATGATTTCTATTCCTAATCTATTCTCCAGCTTACTAAAAAAATCTTTAAAATACCTGAGTTTATGCTCGCTTTGCTGGGTAGCAAAAACAAGTACACCCCTTAATTTCTTATTATAGAGAATAGGCAGACCCAAACCGGATTTCAACCCAACTAGTTTTGCAGCTTCTTGCCTTTTAAATAATGAAGATTCATCTAATCCATCCCAAATTATGGCTTTACCTTTTTTCCAAACAGCACCGGGTAAGCCTTCTCCCTTTTCAAATTGCGTATGTCTTTTACTTTTTTCGTAAAACAAACTTACGTTTTTAAGTTTTGAGGCATGAGCTATTAATGTAATGTGGCTTTCTTCTTGATTAAGCAACCATGCCTCAGCAAGATTAAAATCTCCATAATGACTTAAATGAGTTAAAACTGCTCTTAAGGTCTCATGTAATGAAATATTATTATTAAAAATTTGACTTACATCTTCAAGGATTTTATTCTGGATCAATTCAGTTTTCTGAGTTGTCCTGTCTCTTATTACCCCGAACATGCGCTTTGCTTTGCCTTTATCATCTCGCAACATATAACCCACTTCTTCAACGTAAGCAAAGGTTTCATCTTCTTTCTGAAAACGAAATTCGTGCATCCATTTATTTTGCTTCGGGTTATTTAAAAAATTCTCCCATTCATGATGTAAATCCTGAAGATCCTCATGATGCATCAATTGCACCCAATCTCTTAGGCGAAATGTATCCTTCACCTCATGACCATAAATTCTTTGAAAGCTATCACTCCAAATAAATATGTCCTTTTCCACATCCCAATCATATATCGCATCATTCGTTACTTTATTGATGTAAGTATGGCGCTCATTGCTTTTTACTAAATCTTCACTTTTTTGGTGATGTTCAAATAATAAACTTAGTAAAGCAGCAGATCGATCAAACAACTCAAGTTCTAAAACTGTAGGTGTTTTAACATAAGAATAGTAGTTGGCAAATGTGGCTATCACCTCATTATTGGCATTATAAACAGGGAGTGACCAACTGCTTTTTAAATTGTTTTCTAAGGCTATTGATCGATAATCTTTCCAAAGTTTGTCTTTACTAATATCTTTTGTTACTACCTTTTTTCGTAGAAATGCAGCAGTGCCACAAGATCCTGCTTCGGGCCCAATAGGCATTCCATGGATTACATTTACAAAGGCCTTAGGCAATGAGGGCGATAAGTAATTCCAAACTTTATTGTCCTTAACTTTTAATATAGAAACCATTAATCCGGGAAATAGAGATTCAATTCCTTTGATATAATTGCGTATTAAAGTGGGTAGGTCAAAAACCAACTGTATGGATTTCTCCATAATTTCTCTTTCCAATTTTTCAAGGCCATGGAGTAATTCTTTGTCCGTTACATCATCGGCCACAGCTATTATGCAATTTTTATCATTATAAATCAATCTCTGACCTGAAACATCCATTTTACAAAGAGTGCCGCTCTTCGTTTGGTGCGTAAATATGCCAAATTGAATTATACCTGATATGTCATGTGTCTTCTGATGTGCCTCTTTTACCAAATGCCTGTCCTTCAAGGGTCTTATTTCGGGAATCGTCATTTGTAAAAATTCTACTCTCGAATAGCCATAATGTTGAATAGCTGCTTCATTAGCCTCAATTATTTGGAAATTATCCAGTTCATAAATAAACATGGGTAAGGGACTAAAATTAAACAGTCTTTGGTAATTCTCCTTAGATTTCTCTAAATGCTCTGTGGCGGTTTTGGTGAGTGTAACATCTTTAAAATCATCAACTATTCCATTAATAGCAGGATCGTGTAAAAGGTTAGTAATGGTAGCCTCAACCCAAATCCAGGAGCCATCTTTTCTTTTAACTCTTGATAAATTTCCTAAAATAGGTACCCCCGGGTTATTTAAGGAATCAGTGATACTGATAAAAACATCAGCAACATCTTCAGGGTGTAAAATGTCATTTAATTTCATTTTCATAGCCTCCTTTTCAGGATAGCCTAAAATTTTCACCACCCCCGGTGATACATATGAAGTCGATCCGTCAGGTTGTAAAATGGCAATTCCGTTGGTTGAATTCTCCACCAAAGACTTGAATCTTTTATCTTCATTAATTAATTCCTCAGTACTTTTTTGTAATTTAATATGAGGTTGGCCGATTAAATAAAAAACATCTTCATCAATGTCTTTTTGTGCCTTAAATTGAATGTGTACCGTAGATCCATTTTTATGAAGACAGGAGATAATGAAGGGATTATAAGGTTCTTTATTCCTTGCAATGGTAATACCACTCTCGAAAATTTGGTGATCTTCTGTAGATACAAAAAATGTAAATTTCTTATGCTCAAAATCACTTTTTAGCCAACCCAGAGTTTTATAAAGCGTTTCATTGGCCCAGATTATTTCCAGCTTTTCATTTATACAACAAATTAGATCAGTCGATTGATTTATTATTTTTTGAAATTGCTGATCAGTCATGCGTGATTATATTAAAAAGTGATTATCCTAAAAATCTTAAATAAAAAGATAAAGTAAGAAGTAAAAAAAAGCACATCCAGACTTTATTCTATTTCTATAAATATATTAAAAAATAGGAAAAATTTAAACTTATTCCATTAATGTACTTTTGTTACTTACTTTAATTATTGATCAAAAAACTATTATTTATAACTTTTTTGGTCCAATTCGTTTCTTGTTATTACAACACTCAATTAAATTAATAATCGATAATATCACACTATGTCATATACAGTTAAAATTAAAAATATAAGATCAGTTACTCATGATGTGAAAGAGTATACCATTGAAAAGCCTAGTAATTTTAAATTTAAGCCGGGTCAGGCAACAGAAGTGGCCATTAATAAACCGGAATGGAAGGAAGAGAAAAGACCCTTTACATTTACCTCGTTGCCTGAAGATGATGATTTACAATTTGTCATAAAATCGTACCATGACCGTAAAGGAGTTACTCATCAATTAGATAACCTTTTAGCAGGAGATGAGCTAATTATAGATGAAGCCTGGGGAGCCATTGAATATAAAGGTGAGGGTACTTTTATTGCTGGTGGTGCAGGTATAACTCCATTTATTGCTATTTTTAAACAATTGGAAAAGGAAGGAAAAATAGATAGTAATAAATTAATATTCTCTAATAACAAGGGTAATGATGTGATAATGGAATCTTATTTTCAAGAAATATTAGGAGAAAATTTTATTTCCACGCTAACTCATGAGAATATAGAGGGTCATGAAAACCAGAGAATAGATCTTAATTTCCTAAAAAATCATATAAACAATTTTAATAAACAATTTTATGTTTGTGGTCCGGATGCTATGGTTACAGACATATCTAAATATTTGGAAATTTTAGGGGCAGAACCCAATGGAATAACTTTTGAAAAATAAATACAAGTAAACATGAACATATTGATAAGCGGTGCAGATGGAAATTTGGGCACGGCAGTAGTAGACACATTAAAAAGTGCAGGAAAGAATATAGTTGGACTATATGGCACTGAAGATAGATTAAAAGCTGAGAAGAGAGATATAGGCAAATATGCTGTTGACTTAATGGAAGCAGAAAAAGCCAAAGTAAGCATAAAACAAATTATTGCAGAAACCGGAACTATTGAAGGAGCTGTTTTAACTGTTGGAGGATTTGCTATGGGGGACTTGAAAAACACCTCTACGAAAGACATACACGATCAAATAAGATTAAATTTCGATACGGCTTATCATTTGATTCAACCTTTGATGGAGCACATGGAAAAGGGAAGTCAGATTTTCTTGATAGGAGCAAAGCCTGTTTTAAATGTAAATGAGTTAAAAGGCAAGTTGGCTTATGGCTTAGCTAAAAGCATGATTTTCACCTTAGCCGATGTGATTAATGCTGATTCTAAGGATCATGGCGTTAATTGCTCTGTAGTTGTACCAAGTATTATTGATACGCCACCCAACAGAGAAGGAATGCCTGATGCTGATTTTTCTGATTGGGTAAAGCCAGAGGAAATTGCAAAAACGATCAACTTTTATCTTGACAACCCATTTCTGAAGCAAGCTATAATCAAAGCTTACTCGAATTCTTGAGATAACTGATAAAGCTGTCCTATTACTTTAGGGCAGCTTCTATTTTATAAAAATACTGCCATTCTTTGTCGCTATCAACTTTTTTTTTAATTTTATTAAAATAATTTTTAAAAAAAGCTCTTCCTAATACACATAACAACCAATTTTTGTAGCATAATAATTAATTCCAATCCGCAATTTAAGTCACTTCGTAACTTAAGCATACATATGATCGAATTGATACTTTAAACATTAGATCATATATTTTGTTGAACAATTTATAAAAACACATTAAACAAAAAATTATGTTTAAAAAAGAAAATTTAAAATTTAGAGTATTCATTCAAGCTGCATTCATTATGATGATGAGTGTTTTATTTATGGCTTGTAGTGATGATGACACAATGACTCCGGACATGACTGATGAAACAGGTGAATTGACCGGCGCTACGAAAACCTATCAATTAGCAGAAATTGCAGGATCTGGAGTAAGTGGAACTGCAGTGTTTGCCGAGGTAGAAGGTGGTAGTACTATAATTACGCTTTCATTAGATGGTACACCTGCTAATGGAGATCATCCTGCTCATATTCATTTTAATTCTGCTGCTGTAGGTGGTGGTATTGCTTTAAGCTTATCTAATGTAGATGGAGCCTCAGGCGAAAGCGTAACTGAAGTTAGCACTACAGACGATGGCGTGGCAATTAATTACAATGGTCTGCTTGATTTTGATGGTTATATCAATGTGCATTTAAGTATGGAAGATTTGGCTACAGTGGTAGCTCAAGGCGATATAGGTTCCAACGAACTAACGGGTGAATCTAAAACCTATGTTTTGGAAGAGAGAGCAGCTCCTGGTATTTCTGGGAACATCACATTTGAAGAAAGAATTAACGGTTTTGCTTTGGCAACTATTTCTTTACAAAATACTCCTGAAGATGGAATGCACCCAGCTCATATTCATACTGGATCTGCAGCTATCGGCGGAGGTATTGAATATACCTTTAATACTGTCAATGGAGCAACCGGAATGAGTGTTTCTGATACACGACAAGGGCAGGGTGAAAATGAAGCTTCTTATACCTACAATGAAATTTTAGAAGTTGATGGCTATGTAAATGTTCACCTAAGCATGGAAGAATTAGGAGTAATAGTAGGGCAAGGCGATATAGGATCTAACGAACTAACGGGTGAATCTAAAACCTATGTTTTGGAAGAGAGAGCAGCTCCTGGTATTTCTGGGAATATCACATTTGAAGAAAGAATTAACGGTTTTGCTTTGGCAACTATTTCTTTGACAGGAACTCCTGAAGATGGCATGCATCCGGCTCATATTCATGAAAACTCTGCAGCAATAGGTGGAGGAATTTTATATACGTTTAATACTGTAAATGGGGCAACAGGTATGAGTGTTTCTGATACCAGACAAGGCCAAGGGCAAAACGAAACTTCATATACTTTCGCGGAAATATTAGAAGCGGATGGTTATGTAAATGTACATTTGAGTGCAGAATCTTTAGGTACTATAGTAGCTCAGGGCGATATAGGTTCAAATGAATTAACAGGGGAGTCTAAAACTTATATTCTAGAAGAAAGAGCTGTGCCAGGGATATCTGGAAACATCACTTTCGAAGAAAGAATCAACGGTTTTGCTTTAGCTACTATATCATTACAAAATACGCCAGATGACGGTATGCATCCAGCTCATATTCATATGAATTCTGCTGCTATAGGTGGTGGAATAATATATACTTTTAAGACCGTAAATGGTGCAATCGGAATGAGTGTTTCAGATACTGAAGTTGGACAAGGAGATGGTGAAGCTTCCTTTACTTACGCTGAAATATTAGACATAGATGGTTATGTAAATGTGCATTTAAGTGCAGAGGCTTTAGGTACTATAGTGGCTCAAGGCGACATAGGATCGAATGAATTAACAGGTGAATCAATCACTTATTCACTTGAAGAAAGAGCAGCGCCTGGGATATCTGGAAACATCACTTTTGAAGAAAGAATCAATGGTTTTGCTTTAGCTACCATTTCATTGCAAAATACACCTGTAGATGGCATGCACCCAGCTCATATTCATGCAAATAGTGCTGCAGAAGGTGGTGGAATTATTTACACTTTTAAAACTGTAAATGGTTCAACTGGAATTAGTGTTTCTGACACAGAGGTTGGCCAAGCAGATGGAGAGGCTTCTTTTACCTATTCTGAAATTTTAGTTGTTGATGGGTATGTGAATGTCCACTTGAGCGCTGATGCTTTAGGTACAATTGTTGCACAAGGCGATATAGGTGCTAATATGTAAATTTATTAAAATGTCTAGTCCTAAATAAGCGATACAGTTTTACAAGAATACTAAAATTAGATAGCACTAAGAATTTTCTTGGTGCTATTTTTGGTTTTATAAGTTTTGATTTTAATTTTTGACTGTTTGTGCATTTGATTTGGCGTATAAAACTGGCAACTCAAGTGCGGTCTATCTTGATTGTATAT
>JBBSPJ010000091.1:0-12785 GCA_038258905.1 Cytophagales bacterium | reverse complement strand
GTTGTGGCGTTATTTATGGGGCTCACCGTAAGTGCCGAAGAAATTATTAGAGACAGGAAAATCTTAAAAAGAGAATCCTTCCTGAATTTAAGTTGGAATAGTTATTTACAATCAAAACTATTAATTCTTTTCACATTATCTGCTATTCAAACCCTCACATACGTAATAATTGGGGTGCTTATATTAGAAATAAAGGGCATGACATTCAGTATGTGGGCTATTTTATTTTCAACCTCATGCTTTGCTAATGTACTAGGCTTAAATGTTAGTTCAGCTTTCAAATCGGCTGTTACAGTTTATATTCTAATACCTTTATTGCTTATTCCACAAATGATTTTAAGTGGTTTATTATTTAGTTTCGATAAACTAAATGATGTATTGAGTACTAAAGGCAAGGTGCCAATAGTGGCTGATTTAATGACCTCCCGTTGGGCCTATGAAGCCCTAGCTGTGGATATGTTTAAAAATAATGGGTATCAGGAATATTTCTATGATATAGAGGCGAGTGAAAAAATGGCAGATTTTAAATCATCCTTTAAAACAAAAAAGATTAGAGAAAAACTAAGGCTTATAGAAAACAACTTAGATTCCAATAAACCTGAAGATATTGAAAAAGTGGATGACGCTGTTTCTATTATTTACAATGCTATTGAAAGTGATGAGTTTAGAGGTAACCTGGCTGAAGAAGACCTTGATCAATTACTAAAAAGAGAAAATATCAAAACTGAAACAATCAAAAAAATAGATAACTATGTTGATTTATTGAGAGATAATTATTTAAAAGAGTTTAATTTAGCAGTAAAAAAGAAAGAAACCTTACAATATCGATTAGAAAATAATGAAGCCTACGACTTTAATCTGAACGAGGCAAAGGATAAGTATTTCAATGAGAGTTTATCTGATTTGGTAAGAAATGTTACTGTAGCAGATAGAGTAATCGAGTTCAAAGGCCAGTTGATACAGCAAATTGATCCTGTATTTCATAAGCCAGTTGAACCTGATAATCCTCTGAATTACAGAACTCATTTCTTTGCCCCGGAAAAATACTTTGCAGGAACTTACATCGATACATTCTATTTTAATATAATAGTAATTTGGTTTATGTCTTTATTGCTTTATATTACGCTGTATTTTGAGTTGTTTGGTAAAATATTAGTATTTTTCGGTAATATTAAATTGAAAAAAAAGAAATAATTTTTAATAATATAAAGTATTGATAATCAAATTTCTATATTTTTAATGTCGATTTTTGGTAATATTTTGCGAGTATTTAAAGAATAAAAAAAAACGATAATTTGTAAAAAGTAAGGGAATTTCTATTTTTGTTATGGTAAAAATAAGTTTTATGAAAAACACACTCATCGGGTTACTCGGAATACTGTTCCTCTTCGCCTGTGATTCTAAGAAAAAACCTTCAGCTGATGAAATATCCGGAATTCTGGATTCAGTAAGAATTGAAGAACCTGCTATATCAGAAGAAGTAATTTCTGATATTATTCAGCAGATTCCTTCTCCTTTAGAAATTTCAACACTTTTGAAAGAGGCTGAAACTAAATATGATAAGAGTCATTTAAACGACCCGGAAAATCTATCTAATTATAATAGCAATTTTAAAAAGGCATTAGCACTAGGTGTTTATGGAACCGACCTGGGCTATACTAATATATATGGTCAAAACCAAGATGCACTTTTTTATCTTAATTCCATAAAATCATTAGCAGATGATTTAAGTATAGGTCAATTTTTTGATATTGGAACTATTAAAAGATTAGCAACAAATAGTAAGAATCTCGATTCTTTATTACTGATTACAACAAAAAACTTCAATAGTATTAATGCTTATCTGCAAAATCAGAAACGCTCTAATTTAAGTGTTCTGTTGCTGTCTGGTGGTTGGTTAGAAGCACTATATATAGTTTCTAAAGTGTCAGAAAAAAACCCGGGTAATCAACAGCTTAAAGAAACTATAGGTGAACAAAAAATTATCATGGATAATGTTGCTTTGCTTTTGTCTTTTTATGTTGATAACGACCCGAATATTAAAGATTTGGCTAAAAGATTCGCTGAGCTACAGTCTGAATTTAATAAAATTGAAATTAAGACTGTTTACCGTGAGCCTACCTACGAAGTAGTAGATGGCATGCTAGTTGTAAAGGATAATAGCAGCAGTGAAATCATCATGACAGATGAGAATATTGTAGCCATTAGAACAATGGTTTACGAAATAAGAAATAACATTATTAATTAAGAGCCTGTATGAAAAAGCTAATCTTCGCATTAGGAATAATATTAGTAACCACCTCATTTAACAAAGCTTTGGCACAATGTGATACTGAAAAGCATGTTGAAGCCTGTATACCCAAATTACAAGAAGGTTATACCTTTTTGAAAAGTTATAGTATAGATGGTGAGGGTGGTGCAAAAAAGAAAGTGGAATATTCTTATGTATTTACAAAAGGAGCCACCTATCAAGTATTAATTTGTAATGATGGCCAATCTACTGATGGCATCATTTTAACATTATACGATTCGAATAGAAAACCTGTGGCCTCTACTAAATATGAAGGCTCTACTCTAAAAGCTATCGCTTTTCCTTGTCAGGTAACCGGTATTTACTACATTACATATACTTTTGAAGGTAGCACCAATTATTGTGGTGGTAGTGTACTTGGATTTAAAAGATAGAATATCTTTCAACATAATTTACAAAAGCAGATTCCCAGGAATCTGCTTTTTTATTAATATAGGATGAAGAAAACTGTAAAATTTAATTTTGAAGCTAACTATTTTCAATCTTCGGAAATCAATGCTGATGTGAAGGAAATGTGGTTTGTTTTGCATGGTTATGGCCAGTTACCCCACTATTTTATTAATAAATTTAAAAGCATTGCTACTAAAGAAAGGGTAATTATTGCTCCGGGAGGACTTTCTAAATTCTATTTAGAAGGCTTTTCTGGCAAAGTAGGGGCTACCTGGATGACTAAAGAGGAGCGACTATTAGATATTGATAATTATGTGAGTTATCTGCATGCTGTATTAGAAGATGTGTATTTCGGAAATTCCCAATGCAAAATAACTTTACTAGGTTTCTCTCAAGGTGCAGCCACTGTAGTACGGTGGATTCAGAATTTTAGAATTGACTTTCATCAATTGATTTTATGGTCAGGTGCTTTTCCACCCGATATGCAGATACCTACAGTACAACACAAGCTTGAAGGAAAGAAAATTTCCATGATAAGAGGGGATGATGACCCTTTTGTAACTAATGAGAGAGAAGCCCAACAGAAGGAGTTGATACAAAAGCTTAATCTACCAATAGAACATTTAACATTTAAGGGTGGGCATGATATTGATGAGCCTACTTTGCAACTTTTGATTAAGTAGGTTTTATTGTTTGCTGTGGATTAGCAACTTTCTTATACTTCTTAAACAAACTAAACAGTTTCATCTGAATTACGCCAAAAATAGCTTCTCTAAATATTCTTTTAGACATTTTAGATTGTCCTCTACTTCTGTCTGTAAAAATAATTGGAACCTCCTTAATACCAAATCCATGTTTCCAGGTAAGAAATTTCATTTCTATTTGAAATGCATAACCTATAAACCTAATTTTATCTAAATCTAATGTCTCTAATACTGATTTATGATAGCATATAAAGCCTGCTGTTGCATCGTATACAGGTAATCCTGTAATGAATTTCACATATTTACTGGCGCAGTACGACATCAATACTCTACCCATTGGCCAGTTCACTACATTTACCCCGGTAATATACCTTGAGCCAATTACTAATTGGATCTCATTGTTATTTTTACAAGCATTATAGAGTTCTAATAAATCTAAAGGGTTATGAGAGAAGTCTGCATCCATCTCGAAAATATATTCGTAATTATGCTTTAAAGCATATCTAAAGCCTTCAATATAGGCAGTTCCTAAACCATATTTACCTAATCTTTCCAGTATATGAAGGTTGTCGGGGTACTCGTCCTGTAAGTCTTTAACAATTGCAGCTGTTCCATCAGGAGAGTTGTCATCAATAATAAGGATATCAAAGCGCTTAGTTAATAGAAATATGGCATGAATTATATCTGCTATATTCTCACGCTCATTATATGTAGGTATGATTACTAAACTATCCTTCACTCTTTTAAAACTTATTGAAGTTATGAATATCTTCCTGTTGGTAGAATTCCAATTTTTTATTATTTTTTCTTAAATCTCAATTTTGAGACCAACCTCAAAACTAAAAAATCTTTTTTGATATTGAATCGTAATTTTTTAAAAGTATGAGATAAAACTAAAATAAATATTTTTATTGAATTAATTCGTTCTGATTAATCCTCATATAATATAGCTAGCTGTGGTTTGGTGAGAAATAAATATGGTAATAAATAAATAAAAATTAGCATTATAATTATTTTACAGCTAAATTCATGTCTTATTTTATTATGCTTATTATTAAATTCTCAAAATTAATTTTCAACGTATGAAGCTCAAACCTTGTGTTTTTTTAGATAGAGATGGTGTATTAAATGAGGAACGTGGAGAGTACACTTATCGTTTAGAAGATTTTAAAATTAGTCCGGGAGTTAAGGATTCATTGGTTAAAATGAAGGATGCTGGTTATTTATTAGTTGTAATAACCAATCAGGCGGGAATAGCTAAAGGAATTTATACTGAAAAAGATGTGATGGACTGCCATAATTATTTACAAAATGAGATTGGTAACCTGATTGATGACATTTATATAAGTCCTCATCATCCTGTAACAACAGAATCATTACTAAGAAAACCAGATAGTCTTATGATTGAGAAAGCCATAGCTAAACATAAGATTGACCCTGCTCAATCTTGGTTAATAGGTGATTCTGAAAGAGATGTTAGGGCAGCGCATAAAGCTGGAGTCAAGGCAATCTTGCTATCTAAAGACAAATTAACAGAATACACTTTTTATCATGCTTCAAGTATTTCACAAGCGGTGGAACAATTTATAGTAAGATAAGTAATTTCATATCTTATACCCCTGTATAATTAAATGGTGTTATTTTCTTTAATTCTTCTTTAATCTCATCAGTTACTGCTAAAGTCTCAATAAAACCTGCAATTGTGGTAGAGGTTATTTTTTCATTCTTTCTGGTGAGGTCCTTTAATGCTTCATAAGGTGCTGGATATCCTTCCCTTCGGAGAACTGTTTGTATGCCTTCAGCAACCACTGCCCAGTTTTCAGTGAGGTCATGTTCAATAGCGGTTTTATTTAACTCCAACTTATTTAATCCTTTAATTATGGATTGGAAAGATATAGTGCCATGAGCTAATGGAACGCCAATATTTCTAAGAACTGTAGAATCTGTTAAATCTCTCTGTAAACGTGAAATGGGTAATTTGGCCGAAAGATGTTCTAAAATAGCATTGGCTAATCCTAAATTGCCCTCTGCATTTTCAAAATCAATAGGATTTACCTTATGTGGCATAGCAGAAGATCCTACTTCGCCTTTGGTTATTTTCTGCTTGAAATAGTTCATGCTTACATACTGCCAAATATCCTTGCAGAGATCCAATAGTATGGTGTTTATTCTTTTATAGGCATCAAACCTGGCTGCAATATGGTCGTAATGCTCAATTTGTGTGGTAGGTTCGCTTCGTTTTAGCCCTAAATAGTTTGTGCAGAATGTGTTACCAAAAGCTTTCCAGTCAATTTCAGGGTAGGCTACGTGATGCGCATTAAAATTACCGGTTGCACCTCCAAATTTAGCAGCATGCGGAACAGCTTGTTCTAATTTTAGCTGTTCCTGTATTCTCACTACAAATACTTCCAATTCTTTTCCCAATCGGGTTGGCGATGCAGGCTGACCATGAGTTTTGGCTAACATGGGTACATCCTTCCATTCAGTAACATAACCTTTAATGATTCCGAGCAATTGCTCAATCATAGGTAAATATACTTTCTCAGAGGCCTCCTTCAGCATTAAGGGTGTAGCTGTGTTGTTTATATCCTGAGAGGTGAGCCCAAAGTGAATAAACTCTTTTTGGGCACCAATGCCCAACTCCTCAAATTTTTGCTTAAGAAAATATTCTACAGCTTTTACATCATGGTTTGTAGTTCGTTCAATTCCCTTAATTACCAATGCATCATCTTCTGAGAAGTTAGTAGCTATAGCACGCATTTTCGCAAAACTATCTATACTAATTCCTTTTAGCTGTGGTAATGGTAGCTCACATAAGGCAATAAAATATTCAATTTCAACAAATACGCGGTATTTTATAAGAGCCCATTCTGAGAAATAGGGGGCCAAATCAAATGTTTTATTTCTATAGCGCCCATCTACAGGAGAAATGGCGCTTAATGAGGTTAATTCCATAAGGATGTAAATTTAAGAGGGCAAAGATAAGGAAATTGAAGGATTAGAGGAGATTTTAGTGAATTATCTATCATTGTCAGTTAGTTAAGGCATACCTCCTTCTCCTGTCGGAGAAGGAAAATAGGATGAGGTACTAAATAAAACTTAACTATCTGACATTGAATTATCTATCATTGATTTCCATCATTTTAAACCATTTCCAGTCGGCATAAAAAGTGCCAAATGGAATTAAAGAAGCAATTAGCCCAAAAATAATTATTTTTAATTTCCAATCTTTTTTAAGACCCACATAAACTACCATTAAACAATAAACTATGAATAGAATACCGTGAATCATCCCAACATAATAATTTGGTGTGGGCATATTTTGTAAATACTTTAAGGGCATAGTAATTCCTAATAAAATATAAGAAATGCCTTCCAAAATAGCCATAATGCGTAATCTCCCTAAGGGAGTTTTAAATGTGTATCCCATAATTACAAAGAAAATAACCAGAGGCTCATAAAACAATTTTATTTCAATTTAATATGATGTTATTAGGTGAAAGAAAAATATTTTAACAAATTTGTTTACTCAAAAATATTAAAGCATTAAAATGGAACTGACAGGAAAAGTAGTTGATATATTAGAAGAAGAAAAAGGAACCGGCCGTAATGGTGAGTGGAGAAAACAAAGTTTTATTATTGAAACACAGGATCAATACCCTAAAAAAGTTTGTGCAGTAGCCTGGGGCGATAAAATAGATAGTTTTAACATTCAGAAAGGTGAAGAGTTAACAGCTAAAATCAACATTGAAAGCCGTGAATATAATGGTAAATGGTATACCGATGTAAAAATATGGGCTGTTGAAAGAGGTGGAGCTTCCTCTGGTCCGCAAAACAATGCTGATGGTGGTTCTTATCAATCCGAGGCCCCACAGGGTGCCGGAATGGGTGCTCCACAAGAAACACCTCCGCCTAGTGCAGATGATGAGCTGCCTTTTTAATTTAAGGATTATATTAAAACAAAAGTCTTTATAATAATGTACCCATCATTACTGTAAAGACTTTTTTTATTTTTTACAATTGAGGTGTTCTTTTAAATTTCATCTGCCATGGTTCGTGTCTCACGAACCATTATCAGAGCCGTTCATGATTTTGCTTTTCAGTAAGTGGCAATTAAGTGTTTATTTCTGACTTTTAATTCATTATTTGGAAGTTTCGTAAAACATGGTGCACGCAAGCAGGAACCTTTGATGAAAATAATAAATATGGCTGTGTTATAATTACTAGCATGCTGTAAGAATAACGCTATGTAATGGACGTAACTTTAAAATTTAAAGACAACAGGTCAATATTTCTTATTATACTTTTCCAAAGTTGAAAACTTTGGAAAAGTTATTAATTACTTTCCCTCGTTTCTTCAATTTTCCCATTAATTTTGCAAAATGAATTACCTATCAGTAGAAAATTTGAGTAAGAGCTTTGGCGACAGAGAGCTTTTTAAAAATATATCCTTTGGGCTGGCTCAGGGAGACAAAATTGCATTAGTGGGGATCAATGGATCAGGAAAATCCACGCTTCTTAAGATATTAATGGGGGAGGAGAGTCCTGATACCGGCAATTTTAGTTTTAGAAATGATATAGTGGTAGGTTTTCTTTCTCAAAATCCTCAGTTTGCTGATGGTATTAATGCTATGGAGGCAATCTTTAGTAGTGAGCATGAATCCTTGCAGATTATCAGGCAATATGAATCCTTGGCTGCTAATCCGGATATGAACGAAAAGCAGCAAAACCAATTTCAGGATTTATTGGAGCGCATGGAATCACTTCAGCTTTGGGATTATGAAAGCCAGGTAGAGCAGATTTTAGGCCAGTTAGGTATAGTAGATTTTGAGCAGCCGGTGAGCAGTATGTCAGGCGGACAAAAAAAGCGTGTGGCCTTAGCAGCTCAATTAGTAATTAAACCTGACATCCTAATTTTAGATGAGCCTACCAACCACCTGGATATTGATGTAATTGAATGGCTAGAGAAATATCTATCCACCCAAAACATCACTTTATTGATGGTGACTCACGATAGGTATTTTCTGGATAGGGTGTGTAATGGCATCTTGGAAATTGACCGTCAAAGTATCTTTAAATACCAGGGTAATTATGAAGAGTTTTTAGTAAAGAAGGAAGAGCGAGAATCCAACGAGCAAATGGAAGTGGATAAAGCTAAAAACCTGATGAAGAAAGAGCAGGAGTGGATGCGCAGAATGCCTAAAGCGCGGAGCACTAAAGCCAAGTACAGAGTGGATGCTTTTCAGGATTTGAAAGATAAAGCTACCAAAAACCTAAGTCGTGACCAGGTTGATTTGCAGGTATCACAGAAACGACTAGGGGGTAAAATTCTGGAGCTGAAGCATGTGTCGAAACAATTTGAAGATAATGTACTTTTCGAGGACTTTAATTATGTATTTAAGAAAGGCGATAGGATAGGGATAGTAGGGAAAAATGGTACTGGAAAAAGTACTTTTTTGAATATCTTAACTGGTAATTTACAGCCTGATAAAGGTGAATTAGATAGAGGTGTAAACACTCATTTCGGCTATTACAAACAGCAGGAAATCCAATTTGACCTTAATAAGAAAGTAATAGATGTAGTATTGGAAATTGCGGAGCACTTTAAATTACCTGATGGCACCGAAATTTCTGCTTCTCAGTTTTTGAATAAATTCTTATTTCCACCTAAACAGCAATACGATTTTGTTTATAAGTTAAGCGGGGGAGAGAAGAGAAGGTTGCAATTATTGTTGGTGTTAATTCAAAACCCCAATTTCCTGATTTTAGATGAACCAACCAACGATTTAGATTTGCAAACGCTTTCTATATTGGAGGATTTTCTAGACAGGTTCCAAGGCTGTTTGCTCATTGTATCTCACGATAGGTATTTTATGGATAGTTTAACGGAGCAATTATTTCTTTTTGAAGGGGATAATCAGGTGAAGTTATTCAATGGTAATTATTCAGAGTATAGAGATAGCAAAAGAGAGGCTGAAAAAGACAAAAAGCAGGCGCCTGCAAAATCTGAAAAAAATTCTACTCCAGTAGATAAGCCTAAGACTGAGAATACTCATAAACTAAGTTATAAAGAACAGCAGGAATTGGCATCTTTGGAAAAAGAAATTCCTACTCTTACTAAAGAGAAAAAAGGCTTAGAAAGCAAATTAGTCAAAGGTGAGGGCAATGCTGAAGATTTCGCCCAATGGGGGAAAGAGTTGAACCAACTCTCTGAACAATTAGATGAAAAAGAAATGCGTTGGCTGGAGCTTACTGAAATGAATTAAAAATTAGATTAGTTTAATTTATTAATCGGTTTTTTTGATCAATTTAAAGAAATTATTTACTCTAGTAAATAATTATCGCATCAATTTATTAAAAATTTAATATTTTATTAAGCTTGTTGGCTTGCAGGTAGTAAGATTTACGACTATTTTTAGAATTCACTTAAATAATTTTAATTATGTCTGATATTACATCATCTGAAAAGCCAGGAGGCGGTGGTTCTCCCATAAGCAAAGACCAAGCTAAGAAAATGATTCGCGAGTATAAAGAGAAGCGGTTAAAGCTAATTAAAGATACTTACGGAATTGATGATACTAAATCTGTCTGGTTCAGCAGAGAAGTATTTGAGCAAATGTTAAAAGCTCACCCGAAAACTGATGGAATACGCATTTACTTTGGGGTTAATTATGATGGGGATTTAAAAGGGCATCAGAATGTAGTTTTGGTGGGTAGTAAGAATGAAGCTGTAGGGGGTGAAAAAGAATTACACGCCCAGGATGATGACGAGAATATTTTTGATATGGGTAGTTTATGTCCTCCTACATGCAGTGGTGGAGAAACAATAGATAATTAAATTATAAGATTATTTAAATAGAAAGATTAAGCATACCCAAAATAAATTATCATAAAATTTGAATTTGGATCAAAAGCTATTTTTCATTGTAGAAATGGATATTGTTAGAGCAATTTACTATTACATTCTTTCAATTGCTGCAGTACTATCTATTTTTAATAGACCTAAGGATAGGTCAATTTTACTCCTTCAAATTTATATAATTTCGATCTTTATAATTGAAGTTTCTGCCTTAGTTGCCATATACTTAGGTGGCTATAATAATGTATGGATTTATAATTTATGGGTGATAATTCAATTTCCTTTTCTCACAAAAATTATTTTTAGTCAATTCAAGAGTAAACATAAGTATCTTGAGAAATTATGTTTAGTAGTATTTACCACTTTACCCGTATGTAATTTTCTTTTTTGGCAAGGGATCAATACTCTTAATACATTAACAATGCAAATCGGTGCAGTATATATGGTGATTTTGGTACTTTTTTATTTCCGATCCTTATTAGATACTCCGGAGAAATCGATTATTCGCAACCCTTATTTTTATATTGGCACTGCTTTATTAATATTTTATGTAGGAACTGTTCTTTATTACACCTTTCTAAATTTCTTTATTAAAAGTGATTTAATAACCTATACTCAAATATCATATATCCTCCTACTAATCAATTGGGTGACTTATTCTTTATTTATTCTGGCTATATTATTGGATAGTAATAATAAACGCAATAAGTATTTATTAAAATCTGGCTAAAGCTTTATTCTTATCATACTTTCATTTAATATTAAGTATCTAATAAAATACATTCAATAAAATATGGCTGAAAATGGCACAGATTATTTCTTTATTATAGCTTCCGGCACTGCTATATTATTGCTTTTAGTCACTTTTATCATTGCATTTCTTTTTATACACCAGAAGAAATACTTTGAGCATCAAAAGAGAATATCACAATTAAATGCAAAATATCAGGAGGAAACCATGAAAGCACAAATGGAGATGCAGGAAAAAACTCTAGAATATGTAGGTAGAGAATTGCATGATAATATTGGGCAAATTCTTTCTCTTATTAAATTGAACCTTAACAACCCGGAACCTGAACAGATTGCTGATTCCAAAAGCTTGGTCAGTAATGCAATAAAAGATTTGCGAGCCTTATCTCACCGAATGAACCTCAACTGGGCCACTGATATAAGTTTACATGATTTTATTGAGTCAGAAAGTAAGAAAATAGGAAACATAGGCAACTTTAAGGTAGTTTATCAATCAAATGGAAGCTTAACTATTGAAAACAACGAAGATAAGGTTGTGCTCTTTAGAATAATTCAGGAATGCATTAACAATATCTTAAAGCATGCTGATGCCAAAGAAATAAAGTTTTTGGTGGAAGAAGAACAACATTTAACTATATTGGATAATGGAAAAGGTTTTAACTTAGAAGAAGTTGAAAAGGGATCAGGAATAGTGAATTTGAAAAATAGAGCTCATTTAATTGGTGCTGAGCTAAAAATTGGCTCGGAAATAGGAGTAGGAACACAAATAGATATATTTTTACCGCAAACTTAACTAAGAAATTAAATTATTTACCCAAATAAGAATTAAGTGATAAAATTAGTATTAGCAGACGATCACAACCTTTTTGCACAAGGCCTTGCCAACTTATTAAAGAAGAATAAGGAGTTTTCTGTGGAAGGTATTTTTAATGATGGCAAAGGACTAATTAAACATTTGCGCTTAAATCTCACCCATGTAGCCCTTATAGATTTAAATATGCCCAATATGGATGGCTTTACTGCTATTAAACATATAAAAGCAGAAGGAATTCAATGTAAATTGATTATTCTATCTACTTATGCGGATGAAAAGCTGGTTGAAGAAGCCCAGGCTATAGGAGTAGATGCCTATATTTTGAAAGATGCCGAGCCGGATGAACTAATGTATACTATTAAAGAAGTACATGAAAATAGATATCATTTTCACTTCAACCATATCATTAACCAGGCAGAGAATAATGGCAAATATGAAGATGCTTTTCTGAGAAAACATAAATTATCAAAGCGAGAAATTGATATTATCCGCCTAATCAAAGATGGGCTAACCAATCAGGAAATAGCAGATCAACTTAAGTTATCAGTTTTAACTGTGGTAACTCATAGGAAAAACGTTATTCATAAATTAGAGGTTAAAAATACAGTGGGTTTGGTTCGGTTTGCGATGGAGTATAATTTGTAAATTACTTGTTGCCCATTTCATCTCTCCTCATTGGCATAGCATCAATTTTGCTAAATAGCTTTTGATTTGAAAGCACTTGTTCAGATTTTAATTTGATTCCACCGTCTTTCCCTATGAGCACTACCTTGAATCTATCGCCCTTTTCAATTGATAGAAATGTCTTTAAAGCAGAAATGCTAATTCCCTCAGATAGCTTCTCAGTTAAATTATGAAATTGATTGTCTGATAAATGGAATACTAGTAAATCTCTTTCATTATACTCATCTTTTGATAAGGCATACTTAATCTTTTGCTCCTGTAGATTATTTTCAG
>JBBSPJ010000090.1:0-13038 GCA_038258905.1 Cytophagales bacterium | reverse complement strand
TCTATAAAAAATATGCTTCTAAAATAAATGAGCAGACAAAAGACACCTTAACGCTAAGAGGGCTTTTCGATTTTAAGAAGAGAATTCCAATTAGTTTATCGGAAGTGGAGCCTGCTGAAAAAATCTTTAAAAGATTTGCGACAGGTGCTATGTCATTCGGCTCTATTTCTCACGAAGCCCATTCAACTTTAGCTATTGCCATGAATAGGATTGGTGCAAAAAGCAATAGTGGCGAGGGTGGCGAAGATGAAGTGAGGTTTGAAGTAAAACCCAATGGTGACTGGGAAAGATCTGCTATTAAGCAGGTAGCTTCCGGAAGATTTGGTGTAACGAGTTATTATTTAACCAATGCTGCTGAGCTGCAAATTAAAATGGCTCAAGGTGCTAAACCTGGTGAAGGCGGACAGCTACCTGGTCATAAGGTAGATGATTGGATAGGTAGAGTAAGACATTCTACTCCTGGAGTAGGTTTGATATCTCCGCCACCACATCATGATATTTACTCTATCGAAGATTTAGCGCAACTCATTTTCGATTTGAAAAATGCTAACAGAACTGCCAGAATTAACGTGAAGTTAGTTTCTCAGGCCGGTGTAGGCACAGTGGCTGCCGGTGTTTCAAAAGCGAATGCAGATGTAGTATTAATTTCCGGTGCCGATGGAGGCACAGGTGCTTCTCCCCTAAGCTCTATCCGACATGCAGGCTTACCTTGGGAGTTGGGTCTTGCAGAAGCTCATCAAACACTGGTGAAAAATAATTTAAGAAGCAGGATTACAGTACAGGCAGATGGGCAAATGCGTACCGGCCGTGATTTAGCGATTGCAACTTTATTAGGTGCTGAAGAATGGGGTGTTTCTACTGCAGCCTTGGTTGTAGAGGGTTGTATTATGATGCGTAAATGCCATACTAACACTTGCCCGGTTGGTGTAGCCACTCAAAATCCTGAATTAAGGAAGTTGTTTACAGGAAATCCGGACCATGTAGTGAATTTCTTCCGCTTTTTAGCAGAAGACTTAAGAGAAATTATGGCGCAGCTGGGTTTCCGTACCATAGACGAAATGGTGGGTCACTCGGAAATATTGAAAACAAGAAATGATTTACCTTTCTGGAAATTGAAAGATCTGGATTTAAGTCCAATTCTATACCAGGAGAATATTCCGGAGCAGGTTGGTGTGTTCAAGCAAATAGAACAAGATCATGAGCTTGATAATGTGCTGGATTGGGAACTTCTGGAAAGGGCAAGGCCTGCGCTGGATCACAAGAAAAAAGTATCACATAATTTCACTATAAAAAATATTAATAGAGCGGTTGGAGCTATTTTGTCGAATGAGATTAGTAAAATTTACAAAGGTGTTGGTTTACCGGACGATACTATAAAATATAAATTCAAGGGCTCAGCCGGACAAAGTATGGGGGCTTTCCTTGCAAAAGGTGTAAGCTTTGAAATTGAGGGTGAATCCAACGATTATTTTGGAAAAGGACTATCAGGAGGAAAGTTAGTTATTTATCCTCCTAAAAACTCAGTCTTTAAAGCAGAAGAGAACATCATAATAGGAAATGTAGCCTTTTATGGAGCCACTTCCGGAACTTCCTTTATTAATGGTATGGCTGGAGAGCGTTTTTGTGTAAGAAACTCCGGAGTAAATACTATAGTGGAAGGTGTTGGTGATCATGCTTGTGAATACATGACAGGTGGTAGAGTAATTGTACTGGGTGAAACCGGGAAAAACTTTGCCGCAGGTATGAGTGGAGGAATCGCTTATGTTTTGGATGAACATAAGACCTTTGACGACAATTGCAATAAGAGTATGGTTGGTTTAGACCCTTTACTTGAAGATGATATTTCATTTGTAAAGGAACAAATAGGACAGCATTATCAATTAACCGGCAGTGCAAAAGCAGAAAAAATATTAAAAAGCTTTGACCATTTTGTATTACAATTTATTAAGGTGATACCACACGATTATAAGCGTGTAATGGAAGAGAAAAAGCAAAAGGAACAGAATAGAGAACCTGAAAAAATTGTAGCATAATGGGACAAAAAGACGGATTTTTAAAATTTGATAGAGAGCTTCCCAAAGGTAGAGCTCCTAAGAAAAGGACGGAAGATTTTAAAGAGATTTACCAACCCTTTCCTGAAATAAAAACCAAAAAACAAGCGGCCAGATGTATGGATTGTGGGGTACCCTTCTGCCATTCAGGCTGTCCTTTAGGTAATATTATTCCTGAATTTAATGATGCGGTTTATAGAGAAAATTGGGAAGAGGCGATTGAAATTTTGCAATCAACCAACAACTTTCCTGAATTTACTGGCCGTATATGCCCTGCTCCTTGTGAGGCCAGCTGTGTGCTTGGTATTAATAAACCGCCGGTTGCCATAGAGCATATAGAGAAGTCAATAGCTGAAAAAGCATTTGAGATGGGTTACATAAAAGCCAACCCGCCTTTGCAGAGAACAGACAAAAAGATAGCCGTAATCGGTTCAGGTCCGGCAGGTTTATCTGCAGCGGCTCAACTGAACAAAGCAGGCCATTGGGTAACTGTTTTTGAAAGAGATGATAAAGTTGGTGGACTTTTACGCTATGGTATTCCTGATTTTAAATTGGAAAAATGGGTGGTGGAAAGAAGAATAGCCATTTTAGAGGAAGAGGGAATTAGGTTTAAAACCAATGCTGAAGTGGGCAAGAATATAAACCCGGATGCTTTAAAAGAAGATTATGATGCTATTGTAATTTGTACCGGATCCACAGTGCCTAGAGATTTACCTATTCCAGGTAGGGAGTTAAAAGGAATTCATTATGCAATGAATTTTCTGACCTTACAAAACAAGGAGGTCTCCGGTGATGAAGTAGAGAAAATATTAGCAACAGGTAAAAATGTGGTTGTAATAGGAGGTGGTGATACCGGATCGGATTGTATAGGTACCTCACATAGGCAAAATGCTGCCTCTGTTTTGCAGTTAGAACTCATGCCTAAGCCGCCTTTAAATAGAGGAGAATTTGATCCGTGGCCACTGTGGCCTATGACACTTCGAACCTCTTCCTCTCATGAAGAAGGCGGGGAAAGAAAATGGGGTGTGCTCACCAAAGAATTTATTGGTAACGAATCAGGCCTTACCCATATTAAATTAGTGGATATTGAATGGGTTAACCAAGGAGGAAGGCAATCCATGCAGGAAATTGAAGGTACAGAAAGAGATGTGCCATGTGAGCTAGCCTTATTAGCTATTGGATTCACACAACCTGAACATGGGCTGTTGGATAGCCTTGGAGTGGAAAGAAATCCGAGAGGGATCATTGAAGCTAAAAAATATCAAACCAATGTGGATAAAATTTTTGCAGCAGGTGATGCAAGAAGAGGCCAGTCATTGGTTGTATGGGCTATGTCGGAAGGAAGAGAAGCGGCTAGAGAAGTAGATCAGTACTTAATGGGCCATACAGAACTACCTGCTAAAGATGATTCCTTCTTTAGTGTAGCAGGTTAAAAAAATAAACTTTAATTGGAAGGCTTTTCATATTAATTGAAGAGCCTTTTTTTATGCCCAAGTATGCTTCTTTTAAGAAATATTTACCTTTTTACTCAGCTTTCCTTATATCCTAGCATGTGAATATTTTGTTAAATTTTACTTTGTATACAACATTTTAGTTTTGTTGTGGGTTTTAACAAATAATTAGTTAAATCTAATCTTTAATTAAAAATTTTCATGGTGAGTTCCTCAAAATATGCAGTAATTGATAAAAGCGATTTGTCGCATGTTACAGTAACTTTTACTGGAAATAAACCTACTGATGAATCTTTTGATAATTATTTAGAGGAATTAGAAAGTTGCTATGATGATAGAAAACCATTAGCTATGGTGTTTGATGCAACCAAAGCAGTTACGCCAAAATTGAAGTACCAGAAATTACAAGCTCAATGGTTGGACGAGCATTGGTTACTGCTAAAAAATTACTGTAAAGGAACAGCCTATGTTATTCCCAGTGCTCCGATTAGGCTAGTTTTAAAGATGATTTTATCTTTCCAAAATCAACCTGTTCCCTATAAAGTATTTCCAAAAACTGAAGAGGCTATAGAGTGGTTAGATAATTTGGAAGATAAGAATGCTCCAGTTTAAGAATAGTTAATTGATTGCTCGTTGAAATCCAGACATAAAAAAAGCCCGAATAAATCGGGCCTTTATTACTATAGTTGAATGAATTTTCTTATTTATTTCCACCTGCTCTAATCATCGCACATCTAAACCCGATGGTTGAAGTGGCAGAATCTTGCTCGATAAATCTTCTTGTACCAGGTGATAACCAGTAGGCCACATCAGCCCATGAACCACCTTTGTAAACTCTAATTTCGTCAGTGATCAATGAATTGATTACGTTAGGATCGTTAGCACCATTATCATAGTCGCCAGCAGGATCTAAAGTACCATCTCTTCTAACAGGGTTTAAATCTTCAAAATCCTGGAAAGAAAGCGGACGGTATAAATCCCACACCCACTCGTTTACGTTTCCGGCCATGTTGTACAAGCCGTAATCGTTAGGAGGGTAGTTGTAAATATAATCTGTTACGAATGCACCATCATTTAATTTACCTGCTATTCCACCGTAATCACCTCTACCTCTTTTAAAGTTAGCCAAGAAATAACCCATTTCTTTTCCGTAAGGGTTTCTTAAAGAGTGACCATCCCAAGGATAAATTCTTTTGTAAAGTTGAACTTCGTCAACCCACTGAGTTCCAATTAAAGCTGTAGCAGCATATTCCCACTCAGCTTCTGTTGGCAATCTGTAGTCTGGTAAAACAACGCCAGTTTCCAATGGAATTCTGCCGCCTGTTTCAGCAGGCACTTCTAAACCGGCATCTTCAGCTAATTTTAAATTCACCATAGTAGTTCTCCACTTAGAATACTCATTGGCTTGCAACCAGGTAACACCTACTACCGGGTGGTATCTAAAGCCAGGGTATCTTAAATAATGGTCTACATAAGGATCGTTATAAGCTAAATTTTTAGCCCATACTGTTGTATCCGGTAAAACTGATTGATAATAGTCTCTTGAAGAGTCTAATTTCACATAGTGAAGAAATTCCAACCAGTGAATATTGGCCACTTCAGTTTCATCCATGTAAAAGGAAGAAACTGTTACAGTTCTTTCAATATTATCCCTGGTATTTAAAATGTCTTCTTCGAAAGAACCTAATACGGTTCTACCACCTTCGATGTAAACCAAATTTGGTCCATCCGGCTGACCACGGAAATCAGCTACCTGAAAACCTTCGTCACTGTTGTACTCAAGTCCGGTTGTGGTACTTAGTACCCCAGGGCTGTTAGCCGTAGGATTACCCCCTCCACATGCAAATAGGAAAGAAACCATTGCAACCAGACAGGCATTTTGAAATTTAAACACAAACTTTTTCATATCCTGTTATTGTATTCGTTTAATAAACACTGTTTAATCACTTATATATCAACGCAATATATAAAATTTTTCATAAAGATAACTTTACTGACCACTAAATTCAACTATTAAAATCAAATTTTAAAGTATTTTAATACAAATTCGACTAGCATGTAAGAAAATTGAATCAGTTGCAGAAAAACGACTGCTAATAATTTTTATTGTTTCTCACTCTTCAGTCCAAATTTTGGTACCTTCAGTACAGTTCTGGCAAATATCAATTTTTTCGCGAGATTGTAATAATTGCGAGCGGAATTTTTTATACTGGGGTCCATTCCAGATCTCTTGAAAGCTATTTTCTTTGAGCTTACCTAATTGATGTGTGGCATCTTTATCAAAGCAGCAGGGCACCACGCGGCCATCCCAGGTGATTACGCAACTATGCCACATTTTCCAACACTGATTAAGCAATTTGTTTTTGATGGAGTATAACCCATTCGCTAATTTTCTGTATCTACTGTATTTAGGATTATCAGGAATTAATGGAGAGCCATTCTGATAATCATAAATCTGGGCGGTTTTTAATTTTACTTCATCTACGCCTAATTCTTTAGCCAATTGATAAACTTCATGAATATCATCCTCATTGGGTTTAACTACCAGAAATTGGAAAATCACATGGGGTGTGCTCGACTTCAACTCCTTCTTCCATCTGATAATATTTTTAGTCCCTTCAATTACCTTTTCTAACTTACCTCCCACTCTATATTGTTCATATGTAGCTTGCGAGGTGCCATCAATCGAAATGATTAATCTATCCAATCCGCTTTCCACAGTTTTCCTGGCCGTAGCATCATCCAGATAATGTGCATTGGTGGAAGTGGCAGTATATATTTTATGATTGTGTGCTATTTTTACCAAATCGAGAAATTGCCTGTTAAGATAGGGTTCACCTTGAAAATAAAATAGCATATATATTAAAGAGTCTTTTAACTGACTCAGCATTTCGGTAAAAGTTTCAGGAGCCAGCATACCAATAGGCCTTGAAAAAGAACGTAAGCCACTGGGACATTCCGGGCAGCGCAAATTGCAGGAGGTGGTAGGCTCTATAGAGATAGACATCGGCATTCCACTCATTTTAGGCAACCCTTTATTTTTTGAGAGATGATAACTATACCATAATTTAAAAGCGTTGCCCAACTTAAAGAAATTAAGCTTGCTTAAAATATTGATATTATCGCGCCATTGAATCACTAATTCCTGCTTTAAAAATGATTTTGTACCTTTATTGTCAATGTTGTTTAGTTAAGACAATTTTCCTTCTCTCTTCGGAGAAGGATAAAAGGTTGAGGTTTTAAACCAAAGCTTAACTAAACGACATTGCATTATTAAACTACTTTACGTTTTCAAATACGAACTTAATTAAACCATATGAACTTTAGGCTATTTTTAAAATTTATTCCCTGGGCCATTGTTATCTTATTATTAGTCTTTTTGTGGTTAAGAAGGCTAACCACCTTCAGCACCCCCGAAAAATTAACAGTTGAAAACACCACCATTTTGCAAGAAATTGAGGCTTTAGGAAAATTAGAGCTCGTAAAATATAGGTTTAAAGAAGTAATTGAGGCGGAAGAGATAGCTAAGAGGTATTTCGACATGGGCTATTTTTATATTCCAGGTGGGCAAGATCAAAAAGCAGTGCTCATTGCATCAGGTGAAGCCGTGGCTTGTATTGATTTAGCAAAAATCAACAAAGAAGATATTTTATTTGGCAATGATACTATAAGAATAACATTACCACCGCCGGAACTGTGTTATTATAAGGTAGATTTAGAGAGAAGTAAATTTTACGATTTAAAAACCAGCAAGGATAAAAAGAAGGCAGCTGAATTTGTAGATTTAATTTATGCTAAAGCAGAAAGTCAAATTAAAGAAGCCGCATTGGAATCAGGCATTATGGAGGATGCTGAAAAATTAAGCAGCACTGTTTTGCTTCCCTTTTTAACCAATATCTCAGATAAAGTAATTATTCTCAATTTTCGGAAACAGCCTGACGCAACCATCATTTTTCCTGATTAAGCAGTGGAAGGTCAGCCATAAGCACAGAGCCTTGATTAATCTGTCGATAATATCCCACTAACTTGTCTTGTGCTAAACGGAAAGCACAAAGGCCACAAAGAAAAACCCTTAGTGACCTTGGTGTCTCAGTGGTAAAATAGCCTGTTGGCTATATCTGCTAAACCTCGATTTATCCTTGCAAAGAACCCCACAAAGTTTCAGTATAATATAAGCCAAGCAAAGTCCAGACTTGCTTTTAATCTTGAATTAGAAAAGGCTTCTGAAATAAAATGAGAGTAATCTCCTCCAAAATTTTATATGTAAGCTGATATTTTAAAATGCAAAGCATTCCTTTGTGCCTTTGAGCCTTTGTGGTTTCCCCATCGCTTTAGCGATCCACCCCCTCTTATTTTCTCATTACCAATTTGATAATTTCAGGTCTGAATTTGTAGTATAATTTGTCTAATATTTAATATTTTAGTTTATATATTACATTTACTGTATTTATTTATTCTTTTTATTAATTATTATTCAACGTATTGATCTTTTTATTACCTTTGAAATATCAGAACAGCAAAAAGTGTTGTTTTTTTCCAACCTACGCTAAAGCTTCGGTTGGTAAAATTGTAGGGTGATGAAACTGGCAGACATGCCCTCCTATCTCGGGGGTGAAGAGTTCAGAATAAAGCTGGGTGTCCTCACGATAATTTGCATGGCAGTTTATCGTGATTACCTGGCCTAACTGCTTCGTGGAGGTTCGAATCCTTCTCCTACAGCATATTCGGGGTGAACTAGCCGCTGTGTTTTTTATAAATGCAGCGGCTTTTTTTTTCAACTTTCGCTAAAGCTACGGTTGATAAAATTGGAACTATCCACCTACCCTAAAGCTTCGGTGAATGATATTGTTAATTCAATTTTTTTCTAATTCTTCTGTAGCCGCCCAAACCAAATCAGCTTCATAACCTTTTTGCAACATAAATTGAACGGCTTTTTGCTTGCGGATGTAAAGGTTTTTCTCTTTTAAGAGACCATATTTTTTGTAAAGTAACTCCTTCAAGGTTTCTTCATACTCAGAAGAATCTATTTCATTCAATCCTTTTTTAATACAGTAATTAGATAATTTTTTCTGCTCCAAACCCTGTTTGATTTTAATTTTGCCCCATTTTTTTTGTCTAAAATGCCCTAACGCATAAGAAACGGCAAATCTTTCCTCATTCAGGAAATTCTCCGTTATTAAATAACTGATCACTTCCTCCACTTCATCACCATATAAACCCAATTCATACAATTTATCGCGCACCTGCTGTTGGGTTCTTTCCTGGTAGGCACAGTATTTCATGGCTTTGGAAATCCCTTCCTTAATAGTGTATACTTTTTTACCGGGCATTTTATTTTACTTTATAGAATAGACAAAACTTGATTATAATATCAATAGCACCAAATTATTGAGGAATAAAATATGGATTTGGCTTCAGTTACTATCACTATTAAAAATCTAAGAATATATTCTTAATCAAATGTATTATTGAATCAAAGATTTAGGTTCATCCAAGCCGTGCTCAAATTGTAAAGTAATATGCCCAATAGCAAAGTTACTTTTTAGTAATTCAGCAATTTTTAATTGAATAGCGTGCGTATCGCTTACTGGCAAATTCTTGTTTAGGTCTACGTGCGCTTCTAAGTGAATGGTATGTTCATCTAATTGCCAAACATGCACATGATGGATGTTTTTAATTTCCGACAATTCTTCCACAGCCTTTACTAATTGGGGGATGTCAATTCCTTTAGGTACAAACTGAAGCAACACATGCATGCTGTCTATTAATAAACGCCAGCTGCTCACAATTAAGTAAATTCCAATCAGTATGGATAAAACGCCATCCACCCAAATCACACCATAATATTTCATTGCCAGGCCACCTATTAAAACAGCTACCGAAAATAATGTGTCCGACATTAAATGCAGAAATGCCGACTTCATGTTCATACTGTCTTTTATCTGGGAGGATAAAATCCACACACTTAACCCATTCCCAATGATGGCTACAAATGCCAGCCAAATAATGATATCGTTATTAATTTCAAGGGATGAGGTTTCTGTGAGCCTGCTGCTACTTTCTATAATGATATAGAGTGCTACGGCCATTATTACTGCAGAATTTACAAAAGCGGCCAGAACCTCAGCTCTTTTATAACCAAATGATTTGCTATAAGTAGCAGCTCTTTTAGCTAAAACCAGGGCGACCAGACTAATAATGAGGGCAGCCACGTCACTGAAATTGTGCATGGCATCCGAGATTAGCGCTAAACTATTGGCATAAATACCACCCACAATTTGTGAAACTGTGATAATTATATTGAGGCCAATAACAAATCGTAGTCTGGTTTCCCTGTTCATAGGGATAAATTTATAAAATAGCTTTGGGATGGACTAATTTTAGTAAAGGATTAAAAATTATAACCTAAGCCAAAAACAAAGCCGGCACTGAAGAGCTTATCATGATGATTTTCTGCTGCAACAGCTAAAACACTAAGTATTTGAAGATTAGGTTTAGCAAATAATGAAAATCCTGAAAAAGAATATTGTATCCCAGCACCTAAAGAAAATCCTATTCCATTTTGTGAATCAATATAATTTTCGGGTTCATTTTCAGTTTCAAAGTGAATAACAGGACCGGCATCTATAAAAAAGAATCTATTAAAATTATAGGAAACCAGGATAGGTATATTAAGAGTTGCTAATGCTATATCTTGCTGAATTTGCGAACCTGTGGAAGAAATATTATTGCTGGTTAATTGGCTACTTTGCCAGTTTATTGATGACTTTAATGAAAGCCGATTGTTAAAATTATATTGATAACCAATACCCAAAGAAAAACTATTTTGGTGTTCATAAGAAGCTGCCCCTTCCAGGGATGTAAATATGCTAACTTGGTTATTGTATATGCCCGTTTGCACACTCAGCTGATGATTAAATTGAGCAAATGAAGAAAATGAGCAGATAAAAAATAACCAAATAAAAAATACGTTTTTCATGCCTTTTAGCTTTAGTTCCAGAGTTAAAGATTGACGTATTAAGTAGACACAAAAAGTAGCTAATCGGTTGGAATAAAACAAAAGCTCATTCTTTTTTTAGAGGAATGAGCTTTATTAACTTGGTTCTACCACGAATTTAATGGAAAGTTGTAAACTCATAACTAGTAAAGTTTAACGACATATTTTGTCATCATTTTTGTTTTGCTTGCTGCGCCGGAACAAAAATACCGCCAAAATCGATTAAAAAGGCTGCCCGATATACCTTGGGCATAGCCCAAGGTTAATGATTTCGCCCACTTTGGGGCTCGGCGAGTAAAAAGTTTAGAGGTTCCATCCTATTTTTTTACAGGTGGCCTTGATCTTTACCCATTAAAATAACAGTAAAACCATTAACTTTACCACTCCATAGGCACTTCCATTAACAAAAAGGAAGCGTTTTCATCGGCACTTAGCTTTACTTTCTCCAAATCTGTTAACCCAACAGCATCTCTTGTGCTGAGTTTTTCATCTCCCACGTGCAGGCTACCTTCTAATACAAATACATATAAACCATTACCGGGTTTTTGAATGGTATATTCCTTGCTAAAACCTTTTTCAAAATCGGATAAGTGAAACCAGGCATCCTGATGAATCCAGGTGGCTAATTCATTAGCATCCGGACTTACTACTCGCTGAAAATTGTTTTTCCTTTCAGCAGGATCAAAAGACAATTGTCCATAGCGCGGTTCCACATCTTTTTTATTAGGGAATAACCAAATTTGCAGAAACTCAGTACGCTTATCTTTATTATGGTTAAACTCAGAATGCATAATTCCGGTACCTGCAGACATTACCTGCACATCGTTTTGTTTTATAACAGCCTGGTTTCCCATACTATCTTCATGCGCCAAATCGCCATAAATTGGGATGGATATAATTTCCATATTATCATGAGGGTGCTTCCCAAATCCCCTTCCCTGGGCCACCTTATCATCGTTAAGCACGCGTAAAGCTCCGAAGTGAATTCTTTCGGGATCATAATAGGAGGCAAAACTAAAAGTATGGAAGGACTCCAACCAACCGTGATTGGCATGTCCTCTTGAATCTGATTTGTATAATATACTCTGCATAATCTTTAAATTAAATGTACCTACACACAATTACGGAAAAGTTCAATTTAGGTGTCAATTATTTAAATATTTTTTAATGTGGTTTTCTGAGCTGAGTTATATTTTAAAAATTGTACTAAAACTACCTTTAGGACGTCATCTCGGAAATTTTCTTTTTAATTTTCTAAAAAAGAAAATTATCCTTGATCTCATTAATATTTAAGACAATATATGCCGATTAGCACAAGCAGGATAAATAAAGCTTGACTCGTCTTTGAGGGTTAAGACTCTATGCCAATCGATCTCAGCTATAAAAGCTCAAAAATAAAAGGATAGAAATGTTTATTACAGATTATTGTGTGCTGCCAAAAATTGCACTATTTTTATGTGTTACTAAAAACTAGAATTGATGAAGAATTTAATATTATTAATTGCCTCTACTTTTTTTATAGTTTCATGCTCAGAAAAGCAAGGGGACACCTCTCAGGAAACAGAAGTTCAACAGGTGGAAGAGGCTGCATTTGATCCTGCAGAATCAGATGAAAAGGCCATTACACTGGCTGATAAAGTGATTGCCGCACATGGAGGAAAGGATAACTGGAATGAAAAAAGATATATTTCCTGGAATTTTTTGGGTGCAAGAGATTTAGTATGGGATAAATATACTGGTTTAGTGAGAATTGACTTTCCCAACGCCAATACAAAGTTTATTGTCAACATTAACGAAGACACTGGTAGAGTTATGGTCAATAATAAATTGATTACTCAGACAGATTCATTAGCTGTGTTAGTAGACAGAGGCAAGCAAATATGGGTGAATGACTCTTATTGGTTAATATTTCCTTTTAAGTTGAAAGATCCCGGTGTTCAGCTACAATACGTAGGCTCCGATACAACCCTAGCCGGCGAAACTGCGGAAATTATAGCTTTACAATTTGATAGCGTAGGTTATACCCCGCAAAATAAGTATCAGGCTTATATAAACCCGGAAACATACATGGTTATGCAGTGGGACTATTTTCAAAATGCATCTGATTCAGCCGCTACTTTCAGCAATTTATGGTCCGACTATAAAGATTTTGATGGAGTAAAGCTCTCCGCAGGCAGGGGAGAAAGAAAATTGGGGAATATAAAGGTGAGTGATGAGGTAGAGGAGGGTGTTTTTAGCGAGTTTTAATAAAAGTGTTGCACCAAATTAATAGAATTGTTTTCTAGCTAAATTGGAACTGGACAATTGATGTTTTGAAGGCAAGTTTTTCAATATCTCTCTCATTGTGCCTAAAACCACTACTTACATTTAGGTATTTTGCTGTGCTTTTGGATGAATTATTAGGATTTGGTAACGGAAGCTTGTATGTTCACCTCTTTTAAAACATTACCAAAAGAAAGCTATTTGTAAATGTTTATTGTCGGTTAGTTAAAAATATAATCCGAATAAAACACACTAGGGTTGTTTTATTCGGGTGTTG
>JBBSPJ010000089.1:0-13076 GCA_038258905.1 Cytophagales bacterium | reverse complement strand
TATCCCAGAAACCTTGTTCCACATAATTATTATTCTCATCAAAAATTCTATGAATAGGCGGTTTAGAAATAGCGTTAGGTAAAACACCATTAATAGTTTGATCCCCAGGCACTCTGTTATTTTCGGAAAAACTGATATTTAATTTGGTGTCTATACTCACTTTTTCATTTACTTTATGATCAAGATTCAGTCTTCCACTGTACCTACTATAATCGGTTCCTATAATAATTCCTTCCTGATCAAACAAGGAGGCTGAAGCATAAAACTTAGTTTTATCTCCGCCACCTGATGCCGTTAGTTGATGGTTTTGAATAGGTGCTATCCTGAAAACTGCATCTTGCCAATCTGTATCGACCGAGTGATTATTAAGCTGTTCTTCCGTGTAAACTGCCGGCCTTCCTTCATCTGCGGCTATATCATTTGCGTATCTTTTAAATTGGCCTGCATCAAGCAAATCCAGTTTCTTATAAACTTCCTGGGCACCATAATAGGAATTGAGACTAAACTTTGTTGCCCCACTTTTTCCCGTTTTAGTAGTGATTAAGACCACGCCATTTGCTCCTCTTGCACCATATATGGCTGAAGATGAAGCATCTTTCAGGATAGAAATAGATTCAATATCATTAGGGTTTAAATCTGAGATTGCACTTATACCCTGACCTTCAAAACCAATTTGACCAAAATTTCCAGAGGAGATAGGCACTCCATCTACTACATATAAAGGTTGCGTACCACCAGATACACTATTTTGTCCACGTACTTGAATAGATAGTGCAGCGCCGGGTGTACCAGAGTTTTGATTTACCTGAACACCTGCAACTTTACCTTGTATGGATGAGCTAAGATCAGGATTTATGGTATTAGAGAGTTCTTTTGCTTCAGTTTGCGACACTGAGCCTGTTAGCAACTTTTTATCAACCGAACCAAAACCTACTACTACCACTTCTGATAATTGAGCGATATCAGATTTTAACTGAACATCCATCTGACTTCTTCCATTTACTACCAACTCCTTTTGTTGCATACCTATAAAAGAAAAAACGAGAATTGCATTTTCATTAGAAACAGTTACATTATAGTTTCCATCCATATCAGTATTAACACCATTGCTTGTTCCTTTTTCAATAACATTAACACCGGGAAGAGATTGACCTGTATCGTCAATTACTTTACCGGAAACAACTTTTTGTTGTGCGTGCAAATTATATAGCATTAAAAATGCTATAGCACTGAGTAAAATCTTTTTCATAGATTTATATTTTTTGTTTAAAACAAAAATTTAATTAAAATAAGAATTTTAAGAATTGTTGAAAAGAGGGTATGAGGAAACTAACAGTCAAAAATAGGCTGTAAATTCATTAGGGTTAATGATTTCTTAGCCTGCAAAGGAATAGCTTTTAGGTTGCTATGTTGTGTATTAGTTTTCATATTAAAATCAATATTACTTGAATATCAGATAAAAAGCAAATAGTATTAATTACTTTTTATAAACTTATTAACATAATTTACATTTCTATTATTGCTTCTAATCAATATATTATATTGTCCATTATCTAAATGACCAACTTTAATTTTATTGCCTTGTTCATTTTTATAATCAAAAAGGACCAAGTTTCCTTTCAAATCATAAATTTTTACTTCTGTAATATCATCTCCAGACATATTAATGTCTAAATAATCTTGTACAGGATTTCTCAATAAAATATTACCTGTTAAAATTTCCTGAGTCCTGGATAAAATAGGCTCTTCCTCCATTTCATAATCTTCCTGATTAGCTTGTTGAGCAGCTCCTAAATTGAGTGGCTCCCCTTTTATTATTTTGAAATTTAAGCTATCAAAGGCATATTGTAACCTGCTGATGCTACCACTCACTGTCTCCTGTGTTTGCTGAAATCGGGTAGAATTATTTTGTACTAAGAGCGAAGAGTAATTACCCCCAGTATTTAAAATTACCTCATCCTCTTCGGTTAGAGTATAGGAGAAATAATTATTGTTAGTTAAATATAAGCCATAATTTAAGTCTTCCTGCAACACTCTGTCTATCACAGAAGAGCTAATATTCTCATAGTAATCTCTATCTCCCGGCTCAAAGGCACTCCCAATTATTGAAAAGTCTGGTAATAAATTAGCTCCATTTGAAAAAATTAAAGCATCATTATAAGCATTTAACTCATTGGTATAAATATTATTTGCATAGCTTTTTCCAATTAAATTTACCGATTTCCCTAGAAACACACTGGTGATTTTATTTCTCTTTAAATGACTTTTCAGTAAACTCCCAGTTTCTCCACCTTCAAAAAATCCAGATAAGTTATCATTTTCTAAAAAGACAATCAAACCAGCTAAACGGATAGAGTTTCTCAAAGCAACTTTTTCAGCCTCATTATTTTCAGGAATAGTAGTAATGATTTGAACAGGCTGATTTTGGTTAGTTTCAAAAAATGATTTGTAAGAATTGCTTAATGCACCAGTTTCTTTAGCGACTATAATTACGTTTCCTTCAGATATATCTGATTCAAACACCTTGTTGAATAGTTCCGTGTTAGCGATAAGGTTATTGCTACTAGAACCAAAAACCTGAACATATGGATTATTTAGAGATGGCTCAGATTGATTGGAGAGTGATCTCTCTATTACTGTCTTTTCATTTAGGTTGAATTGTTGTCCATGAGTAAGTTGGATTGACTTCACCTCTGAATCAACTATTTGCTCATCTTCAATTTTGAAGCTTTCAGGCAGATAGATTGAAGCAGCCCCTGTTCCATAAACAGTTCCCAAGCCATTTACATCTATACAAAAAGCAGTTCTATCATCAATGCCAATTCCATTAATTAAATCATTTTGGTTATGGTACCAATGTGCTAAAAACCCGATCAATCGAGAGGTTCTGCCTCTTTCTATAAAATGGGAGTCAAATAGGTAGCCTGGATAAAAATTAAGAAAGTCATCTTTTAGAGTAACATATCTGCTGTTTATGTTCTCTAAAACATCGTAAGGATAAGCCGAACCCTGTTCTGCAGTAAAAATAACGCCTGATAAAATAGCTAATCCAGCACTTGTTCCACCAATAACTCCTCCTCCACTGTAAATACTTTGGATAGCATCCTGAACAGGAGTGTCTTTGTAGTATTCATAATATCTTTTTTGATCGCCCCCTTTAAAAAATAAAGCATCATATTCAACTAGTTCATCATAAATAGTAGATTGTTCCGCTTCATTTCTAGAGCTGATTTTAATATTATCGGCTGCTATGGCTCCTAAACTTTTGAAATAATTGGGAAGCCATTCATCTACATCACTATAACTTATAATACCAATCTTTTTGTTTTGAGCATTTTCAACTAACCATGTATAAGGCGTATCGCTCCAGCCTCCGTCAGTTTCGGAGCCTCCACCCACCAACATGAGTTTTCCTTGAGAGAAATTTGAAAAGGGTATAAATAAAATGTACCCTATTAAGAATACTAAATATTTTATCATTGAAATAATTATTAATAATACAAATGAAATTTCCTGGGAGGAAAAGTATTATTAACAATCAAAAATTGGCTGTAATCCACGCAATTGAAGTGATTTCGACTTAAAAAAGGCGATATTATTACACAAACCATTATAGCATTTTTGGATTAGCATAACGCTAATTAAACAAAAAAAACCGAATTATCAAAATAATTCGGCTTAAGTCTCCTTAAAAAGGAAAGAAAATATGGGTTATTATCTAAATTGAGAAACTTTCACCACAACCACAAGTTCTCGTAGCATTAGGGTTAACAAATTGAAAACCTTTACCATTTAATCCGTCCGTAAAGTCTAGCGTTGTACCTAATAAATAAAGCATACTTTTCTTATCAATTAGAAGTTTAATGCCTTTATCCTCAAAAATCTCATCGCCGTCTTTAATAGAATCATCAAAGCTAAGATCGTACATAAGACCTGAGCAGCCGCCTCCTTTTACTGAGACTCTTACATTGTGATTTGGTGTATGTCCTTCTTCAACTTTTAATTTGGACAATCTACTTTTCGCATTATCTGTTACTGTAATCATGGTATTAATTTTTTTAAGATACAGGATTTAAAACTACGCTAAACACTGTGATGGTATTACGATCTCTGCCGTAATAAAGTTTATCTAAACAATCGAGAATATTACTAGCCCTGAAATAAGAGGTGTGTAATAATCTTTCATCTTTTGTCATCCATTGAATAGTATAGGAGCTCTCTTCCTCTCTATAACTTTTAACATATTCAAACATTTTCTTTAAAGCATCCACCTTATCGAAACCTAATTCCGAATGAAAAAGAAAAGACTGGTTATGCCTTGGATTGATCGTAATCAAATCCAACTTCGTTTTCCCGTCTTTTACTCCAAATTCAAAAACCAGCTCACTGCTATTTAAACCCAAATGAGTTTTTATCACTTTCTGAATTCTGGCACTTTCTATATGTATATCTGTGGATGTCTCCATCTCTTTTTTTTATTATTAAAAATAAGATTACTTTGGTAACCCTACTCTACTTAAAATTTTATTAGCTTTCTTTAATTTAGTATTAAACAAAACTTTTTCATTTAATTTCTTTAAGGAGTTGTCAATCTTCACAATAGGCTTTTTCAACTCATTTAAATCTTTAACTCTCATTACCTTAAAATTTACGTTTGACTAAAAATGCCTCGTATTCAATATTTTTATTAAAAATGACCCATTCTTCATTAAGCAATCCATAAACAACAAATGATTCACTAATATCATCAAAGTTATTTGAAATTCCCATTCTATAAAGCCTTGTTCTTGATTTTGTTAAGCCTGCTGCAAAAACAAAACAATCAGGATATTTACTTGTAAACGCAAAAACTGCGGATGCAACTGTAACCAGAACTTTTTGACTATCTTCATTATTGGTAATTACTGAATCATCAACTAGGCCAGTTTCAATATTTTTATCACCAAAACCTAAATTAAATACACTTTTAACATTTGTTTCAGTAAACTGAACAATTTTATGAACTTTTCCATTCCTTCCTTCGCTAATAAATTCAAAAGTATGTAGACTTTCTTCAGACTTTAACTGATATCTTTCTAAGCGCATCTATCATTAAAAATAAAATGGATATCGAACCTTCAACTTTTTTATCCATCAAAAAGTTTCTGCATTTTTGCAAAGTTAATGAATATACACGAAGAATAAAGTTTACAAATGCTAAAGGTAGAACATATAGGAATTGCAGTCAAAAAAATAGAGGACTCCAACCATTTATTTACTAAGCTATTCAATAAAAAAGCTTACAAAGAAGAATCAGTGAGTTCAGAAGGAGTTACCACCTCATTTTTTCAATTAGGTGAAACTAAGATTGAATTATTGGAGGCTACTAATGATGATAGCCCTATTGCTAAGTTTATTCAGAAAAAAGGTGAAGGTATACATCATATTGCCTACGAAGTGGAAGATATTACACTTGAAATGCAAAGATTGAAAAATGAAGGTTTCACACTCATTAATGAACAGCCAAAAAAAGGAGCCGACAATAAAATGGTTTGTTTTTTACATCCAAAAGATACCAATGGCGTTCTTATAGAATTATGTCAGGAGATCAGGTAATTTTACTGATGCTGGATAGAATTATAATGTTTCTGCTTTTTTTTGCCTTTACGGGTTTGAAAAGAGGATTTATTACAAGCTGAAAATAAAAATGTTGCAAGCAATATATAAATAAATAGTCGAAAAAATTTTGTTTTCATATTGCAAATTTAATTATACATTCCGTAAACACAAAATATTTAAAATGAGTGCCACAGATAGAACAGAAATTAAAAAATTAGGCGAATTTGGCTTAATTGATCAAATATCGCAGAAATTTATTAATAAAAACAGCAACACAGTTAAGGGAATTGGTGATGATGCCGCTGTAATTGATATGGGTACCCACTATCAACTCATTTCTACCGATATGTTAGTAGAAGGCATTCATTTTGATTTATCTTATTTTCCACTGCATCATCTAGGATATAAATCTGTAGCCGTAAATGTTTCGGATATTGCAGCAATGAATGGCATTGCAGAACAAATTACAGTGAGCTTAGCGCTGAGTAATAGGTTTTCTTTGGAAGCCATTGATGCTTTTTACGAAGGAGTGAAAGCAGCCTGTGAAGCTTACAACGTGGATTTAGTAGGTGGTGATACTACTGCATCTACTTCAGGTTTGGTGATTTCTGTTACGGCCATCGGTAAGGTAGAAAAAGGAAAAGTAGCTTATCGCTCAGGTGCTAAAGTAAATGATATTATTTGTGTTACTGGTGATTTAGGGGGGGCCTATATGGGCTTGCAAGTGCTTGAAAGAGAAAAGCAGGTATATCTTGAAAATCCTGAGATGCAACCTCAGCTGGATAAGTATAGCTATATAGTTGGCCGTCAGTTAAAGCCTGAAGCCAGAATGGACCTTGTACATGAATTACTTGATCTTAATATTATACCCACTTCTATGATTGATATTTCAGATGGATTAGCTTCTGAATTACATCATATTGCAACACAATCTGGCGTGGGTTTAAATATTCATGAGGATAAGTTACCTTTCTCCTCTGCAATGCAAGAAGCTGCTTTGGAGTTTAAGCTCGATCCAAATACCGCTATTTTAAACGGTGGTGAAGACTATGAGCTTCTTTTTACTATTTCCCAGGAAGATTTCGAGAAAGTAAAAAAACACCCCGATATAAACTTCATTGGCTATATCAACGAAAAATCAAATGGGATAAACCTGGTGACCAATAACGGAAACCCTATAGCTTTAAAAGCGCAAGGATGGAATCATTTTAGTAAATGATTTTAAGCTGCAAATTGCACCAAAGTTGCAGCACTTAAATGTTTTATCAGATTAAATAATAGAATAAAAAATCAATCAGTGAAATATTTACATTTATTTCTCGGCACTCTTCTAATGATTTTCATTGCAGGCTGCAAGCCTAGCAGTTTAAATAAAAGCCTCAGTGCTAGAGACAAAACCAGCATTTCCATTTATCAAAATGGAGCAGAAAAGGTAATTGCTCCAGGCCAGACCTCAGTTGATTTAAAAAGAGACCCCTTTTCAATTCGCTTTTTCAATAAAGCATATAATGGAGAAGCTCAGGAGTTTAACAGCACACAAGTTGCAGCGCTGCTCAGCAAGGAAGAACTCGCTATGGTAAAATCGGGTATAAGAACAGAGGATGTTTCTTTTTTTGCTCCTGGTTCAGGAATGGCCCCTGCCTCAAGTGGAGCCTATGATCTATTGATATTCAATAATTATGGTCATCATTACTTATTCTATGAAAATGAAAATAGCAAAAGAGTGACCTTTTTAGAGGATCATGGGGATTATAAAAAACTTGAATTCCCCATCAACAACTTATTAGTTGATAATGAAGAAGTTGCTATGGAAAATATTGCTTTAAATGAATTCTATCTTGTAATCTTTACGGATAGAAATTTGAATAAAGTAATTGAAACAGAAGAACTCTATAAGTTGACTGTTAAACTTGAATAATAACTTTTAAATAAGTTGTTGAAAAAACGTCTTTCATCTTTACTCTTAGCCCTTTTGCGCAAATAAAAAAATCATCAATTAGATTTAACTACTGATAATTTCCTAGCTCTGTTATTTTACCGAAAACACATCTCAGTGCCTTCATAATTTATTCTGTGTAGGAGGATGGTGGTCACTCATTCCTAAATTATTCACTTTCTTTTTTTCGTATAAGAATCCCTTTCCATGCCAATAGGTTCTGAAAAAAACCTTTCAAATTATTCTTAGTTGAACACGGTCTCCTTCATAAAACACTCATTTTCTTCATTATAAATCCAAATAAGACTAATGATATTGAATGCTTAACATATCCCTTCAGGGTTATCTGCGTAAGTATGTATAGTAAATCACAACACTAAACTTAATCATTATCCTATAAATGGCTGCCTCAAAAAAGAAAAGCACAGCAAAAAAAATACTTAAAACCTCAGGAATTATTTCAGCCATTATTTTTGGCTTATTTTTACTAATAAGCATTCTTTTACTCACAGTATTGGAACCTTATGCTGAAAGATTCATAAAGAAGAAGGTAAGCCAAAAAACAGAAGGATTGTATGCATTAGATTTTACTGATTTGGACATTAACTTACTTTCGATGACAGTAAGACTCAATGACATACATTTATCATTCGATTCCACTATTCACCAAAAACAGAAGGCAAAAAAGGAGGCCGGCGCATTCCTTTTAAATTTAAAAAGTGAAGAATTAGAAGTTTCCGGAATTGATGTTTTAGAATATCTAGCAACTTCCAACGTCAATATTGGTTCTATTCTAATTGTTCAGCCGGATGCAAAAATAATTCATGACACGGAAGTACCCCAAACCAAAGATAAAAAGCAGCAGAATATTAGTGAAATTGTTAACTCAATTGGAATAGGTGATTTCAACTTAAAAGAGGCGGAAATTTCCTACTTCAATTTAAATAACCAAGAGGAGCCTATTCATAAAATACCACAATTAGATGTACGAATAAGTGACTTCCTTGCAGATTCTTTAGACCAAAAGGATTTGCTGAAAATGATTGACCTGGATGGATTCTTTATCAGCTTAAAAAACCAATCATTCGTTATTGCAAATGATGCCTATACTCTGAAATTTGACCTTTTCAAATACGACACGGAGGAGAGAGCATTGACTATCGAAGCTTTTTCGGCCATAGGGGATCACACTAAAATGGACAAACCCATGATAGCTCCGGAAGTTATCGTTCCGCTACTAAAAATGGATAAGCTCGATTTATTGAAAGCTTTTAAAACCAAAAAACTGCATATTAACGAATTACTCATCGATCAGCCTTTTGTAAAGCTATATGAAATACCTGACCTCGACATTACTGTAGCAGATGTTTACAGAGGCTTAGCTCAATTTTTTGAAATTACTGAAATAGATAATTTAAATATTGACCAAGGCCAGGTAAGCATGTATTCCAGAGAAAATAAGAATGTACAATTACATAAAATTGATAAAGTAGACCTGCTACTGGAAGAAGTTTCATTTGACTCACTTAGTGTTTTTGATCCCAGAGAAAACCTCGCATTGCAGCAGTTAACCTTAAATATAGAAGATTATATTTTCACTCCCGAAAAAAGTCCTTATACCTTTACTTTAGCTCAGATGCAAATGAATACAAAGCAAGACTATCTTGGCTTTGATAGTTTAGAGCTAAAGGCAGACATCATGAAAAACAAACAACTTGGATATAACTCAGGAAATTCAAGTGCTCAACTCATTGATTTCAAAGTTCCAAAAATTCAAATTGATGGCATTGATATGATCCGTGGCTTTGCACAATCCAATTTAGAAATCAATAAAGTAGCTATTTTAAATTCCAATGCCAGCATTACTAAAATTTTTAAAGAAAATTCTTCAGGTAGTGATTTTTCAGCTAAGGATATTTACAATAGCTTTTCATTTTTTGTAAAAGAAATTAATATTCAGGATTTTCTAATATCAAATACTGATTTTATTCGATATGCAACAGAAAACAAAGTTGATAAGCTTCACTATGTAGATCAAGGAATGCTAAACCTAAGAGGCATCCATTTCGATTCCCTCATGGCTTTCAAAGGGGCTTACAAAGGGAGTCCTAAGGCTCCTATAGAAGACATTCTGATTGAGGTGCATAAATATCAATACACCAATAAAGATAACAGCCAATCTTTCACAGTGGGCCCTGTAAAGTACTCCTCCACCTCAGAGGATTTTAGCATTTACGATATTCATTTTAAATCCTTCTCTGATGGTGAAGACAAAAAAGCTGACTCTATGATCATTGCAGGGAAAAGCTTGTCCGTATCTAATCTTAACATCGTCAAAGCCTTTAACAAAGGATATTTGAACATTGAAGAAATTCTGGTCAAAAGTCCTGATGTATTTGTTAGCAGGAGAGCAAAGAGTGGGGAATCCACCTCTGAAGTAAGTAACACAACTAAGAAGATGCCAGGAAAAGAAATATTCGAATGGATCAATCCTATCACTGTAAAATCAATCAAAATAGTGGATGGCGAAGCTGGCTATGCTCAGAGAGTGAGCGAGGCCACAAATTTTCAAACTCTTGAAGGTTTTTCAGTGGAAATTCAGCAACTGAATCTGCGACCAGAAACAATAAGAAAAGCTGAAAACATTATTCCCGTAGAAAACATAGTAATAAAGGCAAATAACTATAAATTTCAGTCTCCAGATAGCATTTATACCCTCCAACTGGATAGTCTGTTCTATGGTTCTAAGCGGAAATTTTTAACAGCTCAGTATTTTCAACTTACTCCGGACTATGAGTTGCATAATTACAGGGTAGAGAATGTTGTAGAAAATGCGCACCGTAATTTATTCCAAATTTCAACTGACCAGTTTAAGATTAATGATTTCGACCTTATTAAGGCATATAACAATGATAAATATGCTTTTGGAGAGGTAATACTCAGAACTCCTGAACTTGCCATTCTTCAAGATAAAAACGTGGAAAACGATCAGCAAAAAAATGATTCTACTGAGCAGCAGTCAGAGCCTTCAAAGAAAAATAGCGATAAGACTTCCAGCAATAACAAAGATGCATTAGAAAAATCAGTTCAAGAGCAGATAGATAAATATGTTGACATATTTAAAATTGAAACTTTTCGAATTGAGGACGCAAAATTTCTGTTTGAAATACAAAAAAAGGATAGTGTAAGAGAGAGCCAGGAACTTGATCATATGTCTTTGCTAATAGAAAATATAAAATTGGGAGATTTGCAGGCAAGTGACCTCACAGATATTTTTCTGGTAGACGAAATCGACTTATTACTTAAGGATTATAACTTTATTTTGCCTGATAGTTTATACGAATTAAGGGTGAACCGTTTGAAAGCATCCTTAGCAGGACAATACATTCATATTGACAGTGTAAATTTTGAACCTCTCTTCCTGATAGATGAATATGCTGATAAGTTGGATTATGCACAAGATCGTTTCGATGTTAGTGTGGGAGATATTGATCTTGAAGGTATTAATTTTGCGGAATTTTTCAACAACCAAAATTACTTTGTAGAAAGTGTACTAATAGATGGGCTAAATACTAGTATTTATAGAGATAGCCGCGTGGAGCAAGACCCAAACAGACGCCCTCGAACAGTGCAACAGCTTATCAAAGATATACCCATACCACTCAAAGTAGATACCCTGAAGATTCAAAATACACTACTGAAATATTCAGAGGTTTCCAAGGACGGCTCCAAACCAGGAATTACTACCCTTGCAGATACTAATCTGCAGGCTATTAATATCACTAATGATTCAATAGTGTATACCCTAAAGGATAAAATGCAAGTTAAAGCTACTACTAGATTTTTGGGTGAAAGTAAATTAACTTTAGATTTTATTTTCTCAATGAATCATCCTGAAGATCTTTATACCTACGAAGGTTATTTGGAACAAATGAATTTCAAAGCATTTAACCCTTTACTCACAAACCTATTATTTGTAGAAATGGAAAGCGGTGTAATTGAAAAAATTGATTTCTCGGTTACAGCTACAAAACATCGATCTACAGGAATTCTACAGTTTCCGTATGAAAATTTAAGATTCAAAATATTAAATAAGGATAATCCTGGCAATCCTGGATTTCTCCTGAAAACTGCTAATTGGTCTTTAAATAATCTATTAATTAAAACGAACAATCCAGGAAAATTATTTAACAACTACAGAAGAGGAATGATAGAAGTTGAAAGAAACTACAGTAAATCGGTTTTTAATCACATGGGAAATTCACTGCTGAGCGGATTTATCTCAAGTACTATTCCCGAACCAACAAAAACCATTATATATCTGTTTTCAGACCTTCCTTAAAGTTTTATAAACAAGAAAAAGACAGAATTTACAGACTTAAATGGTTCTACTGGTATTTTAATGGATTAAGAATAATACCAGGGTTAAAAAAACAGGATGACAATTCTAAATTATTTATTAGACAAGCCCCAAAGAGGGCGTAATCATTAACCTGGGGCAGAGCCCCAATGCTATTAAGTTAAGAAGAAAGGTATGTTTTTCTTGGAGTATTTTCCATATATGCCTATATTAACGGGACAAACAAATATAGAGAAACAATGAGAAAAGTACAAAAGAAGAATACTTGCGATTCTTCAAAAAAAAATCTTTTCCCTGATTCGTAATCCTGAAGAGTATTTCCAATTTAAATCCAGCGCAAAAGATTTCACCCGCAGTTCCCCCCTTTCGTTTGCAGTTATTGTTACAAGTATTCTCCATATGTTCAAGGAATCTGTGGAGTTTAATATGCAAAAAGTCTTAAATGGCTTGAATGTAAGACCTGTAACAGGAAGTGCTTTCACCCAGGCAAGGTATAAGATTAAAGCAAAGTTTTTTGAGACTCTTTTTAATATGGTAACTGATGCCTATGAGTCGGTAGATAAGGTTTTATGGAAAGGATATCGGCTTTTGGCTGGTGATGGCAGCACCCTAAATCTGCCTTATTCCAAAGCCATAGTAAATTATTTTGGTGTACAGTCAGTTACTCAAAAAGGTGTTAAGAACTGCATGGCAAGAGTTTTTTTCTTCTATGATGTGATGAATGAAATTGTTGTTAGGGGAAAGCTAGCAGATTACCGTGAAGGGGAAATTACCTTAATGAATCAATGTCTTGACACCATACCAGCCGACAAGAGTATCTTAATTTTAGATAGAGGATTTGGCTATTTCTGCACTATTAAAGAATTAATGGTGCAGCAGCGTCTTATTTGTATCCGCTTATCTTCCAAAAACTCGGGTTTCGGAAAGAAAATGCTCAACAACCCTGAAAATGATTCTATTACTGAATGGTTGCCAAGTGCTAAAGAAAAGAAAAACACCATAATATACGGACTTGATAACAGCCCTATTAAACTAAGGGTGGTTAAAATTACCCTTAAAACCGGGGAGACAGAATTACTTGTGACAAACTTATATGATCAACAAGAAATTACATCCCAGGATTTATCAGAATTATATCACTTACGATGGGGAGTGGAAGAAGGGTTTAAGAATTTAAAGCCT
>JBBSPJ010000088.1:0-13119 GCA_038258905.1 Cytophagales bacterium | reverse complement strand
TGAAGGTATAAGGAAGGAAATAAAGTATCCCTATAAAAATATAGCTGGGTATTAAAAGCGGCTGAAATACAATCGATATAAATGTGGCAAGGCGATTCGACACTACAATTCTTTTCTTAAGCGTGCAACAGGTATATTTAACTGCTCTCTATATTTGGCTACTGTTCTTCTGGCAATTTGATACCCTTTTTCCTTCAATAACTTCTCCAGTTTATCGTCTGATAGCGGTTTATTTTTATCTTCTTTTTCAATAAAATCTTTCAACGTATTTTTTACTTCCCTTGAGCTCACGTCCTCGCCTGAGTCTGTAGCTATTCCCTCCGAAAAGAAATATTTGAGTGGGTAAATACCAAATTCGGTCTGCACCGCTTTACTATTAGCTACTCTGGATACGGTAGAAATATCCATATCAATTTTCTCTGCAATATCTTTTAAAATCATAGGACGGAGTCTGCTTTCATCTCCATCCTTAAAAAATTCATACTGATATTCTAAGATGGCTTGCATAGTATTAAGCAAAGTGAGCTGCCTTTGTTTAATGGCATCAATAAACCACTTGGCAGCATCTAATTTTTGTTTTACAAAGCCTACGGTTTCTTTTAGTTTTTTATCTTTTTTATCACTTTTATCATAAGCCTTCATCATTTCAGAATAGGATGCGCTTACTCTTAAATCAGGAGCATTTCGAGAATTTAAACTCAGTACTAACTCACCATGCTGATTATTTAAAATAAAATCAGGCATTAAATATTGGGTTTTCACTAAACCGGATCCTGAACCACCTGGTTTAGGATTTAATTTGGTGATAGCATGAACAGCATCTTTAAAAAGATCTTCATCTTCTACGTTCAGCTTTTTGATGATTTTTTCATAATGCTTCTTACTAAACTCTTCAAAACAAATCTCTATGATTTTAGCTGCTAAATTAACTGCTTCTGACTGATCAATTTTTCTTTCTAGTTGCAATAGTAAACATTCCTGCAAATTTCTGGCTGCAATACCTGCAGGATCAAATTCCTGTATAAGCATTAACACGTCTTCAACTTCTTCTTCATCGGTTTCAATATTTTGAGAAAAAGCTAAATCATTTACAATGGCATCTAATTCCCTACGTATATAACCATCACTTTCAATGCTTCCAATAAGTTGTCGACCAATTTTATCGCGCCTGCTATCAAGGCCCAAAAAGCCTAATTGTGTCATTAATTGATCATTGAGTGATGTGCTAACGGCAATAGGCATCTCTTTTTCTTCTTCCTGCCCACCGCTATCTCCTTGCATTTTGTAGCCGGCATAATCATCATCTTGTAAATAATCATTAATATCTACCTCGTCCGTACTGGTATCTTCTTCGTAGTCGTCATTAAATTCTTCCTCTTCTTTGCCTTCTTCCAAAGCAGGGTTAACCTCCAGTTCTTCTTCAATGCGACTATCCAGCTCAGCAGTAGGCACTTGCAGCAATTTTATAAATTGAATTTGCTGCGGAGAAAGCCGCTGTCCCAAACCTTGTGTAAGTATAAGTTTCTGCATAGAAGTGTAAAACTAAAAATTGTGCCAATTAATTATTCTTCAAATTTATTTAAATTCTTCAAACCTTTGATAAAAAGGTTAAAATATCGTTTTTTTGCTTCGAGATTTACGAAGATAAACGCAAGAGATTTATGACAGTTCCAGCGAGAATTAAAATTAAGAAATTATTATCAGAGCAAGCAACAAATGAGCTAGCTTTAATTAAAGGTTGGGTAAGAACTAAGAGGGGAAACAAAAATGTTAATTTTATCGCTTTAAATGATGGTTCTACTATCAATAACATTCAAATTGTTGCTGACCCTACTATAATTAGCGAAGATATTCTGAAATTAGTGACTACTGGTGCTGCTATAAGTGTAATTGGTAAAGTGGCAGAATCGGCGGGCAGTGGCCAGTCTGTTGAAATAATGGCAGAAAGCATTGAAGTGTTAGGCACTGCAGACCCTGAAAAATACCCATTGCAACCTAAAAAGCATTCAATGGAATTTATGCGTGAAATTGCGCATTTAAGAATGAGGAGCAATACTTTTGGTGCTGTTTTTAGAGTGAGACATGCCTTATCTTATGCTGTTCATAAATTTTTTCATGATAAAGGATTTTATATGCTGCATACACCTATCATTACGGGAAGTGATGCAGAAGGAGCCGGAGAAACTTTTCATGTAACTAATTTCGACCTTAAAAAAATTCCTCTAACACCTGAGGGAGAGGTTGATTATAAAAAAGACTTTTTTGCCAGTGAAACCAACTTAACTGTTTCCGGCCAGCTGGAAGGAGAGTTAGGTGCCTTAGCACTTGGGGAAATTTATACCTTCGGACCTACTTTCCGTGCGGAAAACTCTAATACAACGCGTCATTTAGCTGAATTCTGGATGATAGAGCCTGAAATGGCTTTTTATGAACTAGATGATAATATTCAACTAGCCGAAGATTTGTTGAAATATGTAGTAAAATATGCGATAGAAAACTGCGCTGATGATCTACAGTTCTTATCTGCTAGAGCAGAAGAGGAAGATAAAAATAAACCACAGGCAGAAAGAGAAGAAATGGGTTTAATAGAGAGGCTCCAATTTATACTAGATAATAATTTTGAAAGAATTACTTATACCGAAGCTATTGAAATTCTAAAAAACAGTAAACCCAATAAAAAGAAAAAATTCAATTATATTATTGAAGAATGGGGTGCTGACTTACAATCGGAGCATGAAAGATTTTTGGTAGAAAAACATTTTAAAAAGCCAGTAGTGATTTATAACTACCCAAAAGAAATAAAAGCTTTTTATATGCGCCAAAACGATGATGATAAAACTGTGGCTGCCATGGATATTCTATTTCCAGGGATTGGTGAGATAGTTGGCGGTTCTCAAAGAGAGGAGCGTCTGGAGAAATTGCAAAAAAGAATGCAGGAGATGCATATTCCGGAAGAAGATTTATGGTGGTATTTGGATACCCGTAAATTTGGAACAGCTCCCCACAGTGGCTTTGGCCTAGGTTTTGAAAGATTAATGCTTTTTGTTACCGGCATGGGAAATATAAGAGATGTAATTCCTTTCCCAAGAACCCCTGATAATGCGGAGTTTTAATTAAAAGAATAGGAAAACGGAGCTTTAGAAAGTTGCTGCTTGTAATTTTTAATACAATATCTGCCAATAGCCACAATATTATTATATTTGTTTAATTGTAAATCATATGACAAATAAGAAATTTATATTAAGTGAGTTGAAGTCCAAACAAAGTGAAATTGCTAGTTATGGAATTAAATCAATAGGCTTATTTGGCTCATATGTAAGAAATGAAAATAATGAAAACAGTGATATTGACATATTGATCGATTTTGAACCTGAGAAGGAAACCTTTGACAATTATATGGCCGTCTACGATATCCTTGAAAAATTATTTTCAAATCAAAGAGTTGAAATAGTTACAAAAAATGGATTAAGTCCTCATATTGGACCAAATATATTAAATAAAGTAAAATATGTCTAAAGACCCTTTGGAATATCTTAAACATATACGAGATGAAAGTTCGTATATTCTTTCAGTAATTACATAAGATAAAACCAAAGATGCTTTTCTGGCTGATGAAACTTTAAAACGTGCAGTAATAAGAAGTTTAGAAGTTATTGGAGAAGCTACGAAAAAGATTCCTGCTGATTTTAAAATTAAATGGGGTAATATTAAATGGAAAAACATGGCAGGAATGAGAGATAGATTAATACACGATTATATGGGAGTTAACTATTCGATTGTTTGGGATGTAGTTAAAAATAAAATACCTGAACTATACTCACAGATTATAGAAGTGACAGGGAAAGAATAAAATCTGTTTGCCCTGGCTCGTGTCTTTCGAACTATTAGCATAAATTCTATTAAATTGAATAGGTTATTGCCTGAATTTAGTCTTTATTCTACGATTATTTTAAAGTACAACTTCAGGTACATTATTGATAACAATGATAGATTAATCATTTTTCGATTCTATTTTCTAACGATAACCTACCCTTCTAGTTAAGTTTCGTGAGACATGATACATGCAGGCAAGAACCTTGGCGTGGTTAAATTTTATATTGCACCAGTTGAATTATTCTGAAACTACGAGTAAAATTAATAGATGGGATAAAAAGCTTGATATTTATAGGAGCTATCTGAGGCTTACTTTCAGATAGATATTATTGTTTCTCGTGTAATGACCCAAAAGGCCCTATTTAAAAGCCTTCTCCGGCACCAAAAACTTCAAATATAAAAACCCTGCTAAAGCAACAGCTGCTCCGGTAAAAAATACAGCTCTAAAATTCTCACTTTCATTGCCATAAACCCAACCTGATATAAAAGCTCCTAAGCCTACTCCTATTTCTAGAAATATGTAAACAGTAGCCAAGGCTTTACCTCTAAAGCGATCATCAGAGAGATCTATGGCCCAGGCAAAAACTGTAGGAGAATTCATACCTACTGCTAATCCAAAAACTATCCCCGCTCCTATTAATGTAAATAGTGAATGAGAATATGCGATCAGAATCATAGCTATGGAAAGTAAAAAAGAAGAAATGGTTAAAACTTTTACCCTGCCAATTCTATCCGATATTTTCCCGGCAATAATTCTCACAAATAAGGAAGCCAATACAAAAACTGCAAAGAATAAGCCTTTGTTGCTGATTCCTAAAAAGGCACTGTAGTCTGGCATAATGGTTAATACTAAGCCGAAAGAAAATACACTTAATGCCATAAAAATGGCAGGTGGCAATACATTTCTATCGATAATATCATTTCTGTTCAATTTTAATAAGGAAAAATGGAAAGGAACCCGTTCTCTGAGCGTTTCATTCATCCCGGCCACTATAATAATACTTAAAATAGCTACTACAGAAGAGGTATAAAAAACCACATCAACGGGGTAAACACTTCCTAAATAACCTCCTACAGCATTACCTGTTGCGGTACCTACACTTATAGCCACACCTATAATCCCCATGGCCTCCCCTCTCCTATTTACAGGTACAATATCAGCTACATAAGCTGCATTACCTGTTGGAGTAAAACCTGTTGAAAAACCGTGAACTAAACGGAGTATCATAAAAGCTAAAACTGATGTGACGAATGGATATATTAAACCCGTGACAAAGCAAATAACCGCCCCAAAAATCATTACTGGCAAACGGCCAACTTTATCTGCCAACTTACCACTAAATGGTCTGGAGATACCTGCTGTAATCGTGAATAAGCCTATAATTAATCCTTTATACTCTGCTCCGCCCAAACTGGTAAGATAATCGGGCAGCTCAGGAATAATCATGTTAAAGCTGGCAAAAAATAGAAGAGCACTCAGGCTAAGTAGTAGAAAAGGTTTATTGAAAAGTTTTACTTTAGACATTAAATGCTCTTAGGAATAATTTTATAAAGGAATTTTTTTATAGGTAAGACTATTTTTAGTCTCATTAGTTTAAACATTTAATTCTTAAATATTTCCAGATTGCATTAATTTATCAAGTTTTAAAAGGGCGGTTGTACTAATAGAATCAGTAATCCTTCCATCCATCACCATTTCAACAGCTTCTTTTAAAGGTAATTTTTTAATCGATAAATCTTCTGTTTCTTCAAACTGAGTGGCTCCTTCTTTGAGATCTGTTGCTAAATAAACAAAACCCACCTCATCAGAGACAGAATTACTTGTATGAATACATAATAATTCCTTCCAACTATCTGCACTTAAACCTGTTTCTTCCTTTAATTCTCTTTTTGCACAATCTAATTTCCCCTCCCCTTCCGGGCAACCACCTTCCGGGATTTCCCAGCTATATTGTTCTAAAGGATACCTGTATTGACCCACTAACCACGTATTACCTTGCTTATCTAAGGGAATAATGCCTACTGCAATATTTTTAAAATGAACTTTACCATAAATCCCTTTTCCTCCTGAAGGATTAATTACCTGATCCTCTTCTACCTTAATCCATGGATTTTCATATTTAATTTCAGTGCTAAGGGTTTTCCAGGGGTTTTTGAAGGATTTATGATCTGACATTAATGATTTGACTTACGTGGAATTTTATTGAAAGGTAAAATTAAAAATTATTCTTATTGTTATTCTGATATTAAGATTTAAAAATTCACCTATCACCTCAATTATAGGAATTAAGATAATCTATTTTAAAAAACTGAATAAAATTTAATTAGTAAACTCCGCTTCCCAGCATTACTAAGGTACATGAATATTCAGATTCTATGCCTTTTTCGTTTAGTTGCCTTACTAATTCCGGATTTTCCGTACCTGGATTAAAAATAACACGCTTAGGATTTAAGCCAATCAGATAATTATAATATTCCGGTTGATGTTGAGGACCAATATACATGGTTATGGTGTCCACATCTGATATTTGAGGTTCCTCCCTCATATTAAGTATTTCTTCACCTAGTACCTCTCCCTTCTTAATACCAACAGGAACGATTTCATGACCCGCTCTGGTTAATCTTTCAGCCGCCAGATAGGCATAACGTGAGGGGTTATTTGTTGCTCCTATAATTACCGTTTTTTTACTCATGATTGTATAGTAGAATTTTAAAAAGTAGAATTTTTCAAAGTGCAGTAGCGCTCAATTGCCATTTCTGCACATCTCTCACCATCCATTGCAGCTGAAACAATTCCACCTGCGTAGCCAGCACCTTCTCCGCAAGGAAAAAGTCGTCTGGTGCTAATATGTTCCAACGATATTTTATCTCTAGGGATACGTACTGGGGAAGATGTTCTACTTTCAACACCTACAATTTGCGCCTCATTAGTTAAATATCCATTCATTTTTTTACCAAAAGCAATAAATGCATCTTTCAGCCTCTTACTTATATCTACAGGAAAAACCTGAGCCATATCTACAGATAAAAGTCCTGGCTGATAAGATGTTGAGTTTAAGGAATCACTTATTTTACCTTTAGTAAAATCGACTAATTTTTGAGCGGGTGCTGTTTGGGTTTTACCTGCAATTTCCCATGCTTTCCGCTCTATCGCTTTTTGAAGTTCCAAGCCTTTTAAGGGGCCAAATTTTGCATAAGGCTCCATATCTTCCAATTCAACTGCCACCACAATACCTGAATTGGCGTACTTAGAATCTCTTCTGGAAGGGCTCATTCCATTTACAACTACCTCCCCTTCATTGGTGGCAGAAGGCACTATAAAGCCACCTGGGCACATACAAAAAGAAAAAACACCTCTTTGATTTCCACTATAATTAGTCTGATGAACTAGTGCATAAGAAGATGCCGGCAAATACCTTCCTCTGTCATCACATCGGTACTGAATTTTATCAATTATTTGTTGAGGATGCTCAACTCTTACTCCTAAGGCAAAAGGCTTTGCTTCTATGGTAATATTTTTAAGGTGTAATAATTCGAAAATATCTCTGGAGGAGTGCCCGGTTGCTAGTACAAAGGCATCCGCCTCAAAAAGCTTTCCATCTACCGTTTTAACGCCCTTTAATTCGTCATTCTGTAATACAAAATCTATTACTTTGGTTTCAAAATGTACCTCTCCACCCTTTTCAATAATAGTATCACGCATGGCCTGGATAATCTTGGGCAATTTATTGGTCCCAATATGAGGATGGGCATCAATCATGATATCTTCTGAGGCGCCATGGGCCACTAAAATCTCCAATACTCTGTAAATATCTCCTCTTTTCTTAGATCTGGTATATAGTTTCCCATCAGAATAGGTGCCTGCTCCTCCTTCACCAAAACAATAATTACTTTCGCTATTTACAATATGCTTTTTATTAATATCAGCTAAATCTCTTCTCCGTGCCCTTACATCTTTACCTCTTTCCAGAATGATGGGCTTTACTCCTAACTCAATTAACCTTAAAGCTGCAAATAATCCAGCAGGACCCGCTCCTATAATTACCACTCGATGCTTACCCCCTACTTTAGGCAAATTCTCAATCTTATATTTTACCCTATCAGGAATTATCCTGTTTTCAAAAATTTCTACTTGCAATCGTACTTTTACAGGCTTTGAACGGGCATCAACAGATCTTTTATGAATTCTGAAAGTGTTTTCCTTCAAATGTAAACTCCGCGATATATGTTGCATAACTTGGGCATCATCAAAAGCCTGTTCAGGAGTTAATACTATTTCTTTTATATACATATAAATATTTAGCGGATGTATTAAGGGTTTAAAGTAGACACCTTTTTTAAACGAAAGACATAACCAAATGAGAGCCCTACAATCGGCTGCATTTTAAATTTTTTGGATTTTCGATCATTAAAAATATGAGGTTGATCACCGGTATTTATTTCATTACCGAAGAAATAATAGTTAAAATTTACACCCGCATTAATATCGAAGGTAAATCCACTATCATTTAAATTTTGTAATATTCTGCTTCCTACTAATACACCATATCTAACACCTCGAGCATCTAATTTTGCTCTAGTATCCTCAGAATTATTATGATTTTGATAGAGTTTAAAATGATTAATGTGGGTATAGGATATTGAGTGACCAAAATATGGCATACCAAATCTGGAGTCTTTATGATAAAAGCGTTGTCTGAAACTGAAACCAAAACCTTCGAAAAAATCGTCTCCTACCCTTAAATTTAGAGAATTGGCGAAAAATGGATTACGAAAAGTGTGTAATACTAGTTCATAACCAATACGTTGTTGAATATGATATTCAATACCTACCTGAAGATCTCCTAAAATCATATTAAAAGGATTGATCTGGAGGATTATTGTTGGAAAATCATTGTTTTGAGCCTGAAAGTAAGAAGCCCCTTTGGATTTAAATCGATATTCCGGCTTGTTGTATTTAGGACCTTCTGCTCCTGAATTTTTACTATTGGCTTGTCTGAGAATAGGCTCATACTCTTCATAAATAGGCTTATAATAACCTGCTAGATTACCTGAGTTATCAAAAAGTTGCCATGTCCCTACTTTCACCCCATCATTAATATCACCCTTCATTTTAAGGATTCCATCTTTATAAAAACCCTGGTATTCCCCTTGACCTGAATCAAAATTGCTCTTCCCTTCCACTTCACCTGATTCATAATAATATACCCAGGGACCGTCATTTTTACCTTCTTTTACCTGTCCTTTTAGCTTAAGTTTACCGCTTTCATAGAATTCTTTATAAATACCACTACCTGCTTCATAAACACCCTCACCCTTTGAAACACCATCTTCATAATACAATTTCCAAAAACCTTCTTTCCTACCTGTTCTTTCTGCACCTTCAGCCATTATTTTGCCATTGGGGTAATAATAAATCCATTTACCATGACTTAAATTATCCAAAAAATCTCCTTCACTGGAGACCACACCGTCTTTATAAAAATAAGTCCATCTTCCCTCTTTAGCCCCTTCTTTATAAAACCCTTTAGATTTTAATTCCCCCGTTTCATAATAACTTTTCCATAAGCTATCACTCTTTTCGTTTTTAACAAAACCTTCCAGCTTTAAGGTGCCATCAGGGTAAAACTCTTTGTATACACCATCGCCTTGATTATAAATGGCCTGACCTTTTAAACTACCATCCTCATAATAATAGGACCATAAACCATCTTTCACATCATTAAAAAATTTTCCTTCACTTTTTATAACTCCTGTTTCAAAATAATATACCCAATTACCTTCTCGAAACCCATCATAAATTTCCCCTTCCATACTCAATTTACCATTTTCATAGTAGTAAGTCCATTTTCCATAATTGGAGTTATCTTTGAGTTGGCCTTTCATTTTAAGGCTACCATTTTCGTAGTAATATTGCCATAAGCCAAAAGTCTCGTCATCAATATATTGCCCTTTACTTTTTAATTGCCCGGTAATATAATAGGATTCATAATCGCCATACAATACAGAAGGCCGAAGGTCTTTTACAAAATAGCGTTCCTGTAAGTGTTCGTTTTCATCATCATAATATTTTCTTACTTCTTTCCCTTGTGAGAAAAGATTTATGGAAATAGGAAAACATAATATGAATACTAAATACTTCATTTTGATATAGAATCAGCTCCTAAAATTTGTTCCATCACCCAGCCTTTACCCCATTCTTCTTGTTCTTTTTCTGTCCATAGGTTAGGAAAGAAAATACGTTTTTGAAATCGAGGTGGCAGATACTCCTGCCAATTTGTGCCACCTGTTGCAGCTATATCTGAATCTTTATTGTGTAAATAGCGAACAGCAGATTTGTAATGAACCAATGGCCAAAAAACGTTTACTTGCAAATCAAAATTTCGTAATGCTTCTATCAAATCTTTATTATTTCGATCTTGCTCATTTAAACTTTTAAACTTTGCCCAGATATTATTTTCCTCAAAACGATTTATCCATTGTATAAATTCATTTTTGTAACGTTTTTCGAATTGCTCTAAAGTTAATGTTTTTTCTCCGGTAGCCAGTTCAGTTGCGCCCTGCTTCCAATAAACATGTTGATATTGCTTTTCTAAGTGTTCATTTTTCATTTTAGACCGCAAATCTTTTTGAACCAGGTTAATTAAATCAGTAGATGCAAATTCTATGAGACGGTATTGGGCTGATTGAAATCCACTTGCGGGCAAAAGTGCCATTCTAAAACGTTGAAATTGTTCTTTTTCCATACCAAGCACCATTACATCGAAAGATTTTGTAAGTACCTCAAAATAACGGACGATCCTGTTCATTCTTTTGGTAAAAAAATCAACATTTATATGGTCATTCCAACCGCTATCCTCCCCATCGGAATTAATTTTTCTACCATTCCCAGAAATCTGTTCTATTTCATGTATGCAGAGTTTAAAATACAGCTCAGTAATTTGATGGTACATGATAAAAATTACCTCATCAGGAAAATCAGTCTTAGGTTTTTGCAGCGTTAATAATGTATCAACACTTATATAATCCCAGTACTTAGGATAATTGGAAAGGAGTAATCCATCCAGATATGATGGCAGGTCCTGCCCCATAGATTGATACTTCCTATTTAACTTTTCAATATTTTCCTGAGTCTGATTTTTATTCACTTTAAAAAAACTTTAAGGTTCAACCTTGTTTATATAGATAACTCATGGATTACAGAAAATCCTGTTAAATTTGCATTTATTAAGAGTATCACAAAATTACAAAAATATAAACCATATCATATATGAATATTGCTTCAAAAGATCGTTTTGAATCTCCTGATTTTTATGCGTTGGATGACTTATTAAGCGAAGAACACAAATTAATACGCCAGTCGATCCGCGACTTTGTTAAAAAAGAAATTAGTCCGAACATTGAAGAATGGGCTCAAAATGCGCATTTCCCTTACGAAATAGTTAAGAAATTTGGTGATGTTGGTGCTTTTGGCCCTACAATTCCTGCAGAATATGGTGGTGGTGGGCTCGATTATATTTCCTATGGCCTTATCATGCAGGAAATAGAAAGAGGAGACTCTGGAATGCGTTCTACTGCCTCCGTGCAAGGATCATTGGTAATGTATCCAATTTACAAATTTGGTAATGAGGCGCAAAGAAAGAAATACCTACCTAAGCTTGCCTCAGGCGAATGGTTAGGGTCTTTCGGCTTAACAGAACCAGACCATGGCTCTAACCCTAGCGGCATGACGACTAACTTTGTAGATAAAGGCGATCATTATTTACTAAATGGTGCTAAAATGTGGATTTCCAACTCTCCAAAATGCGATGTTGCTGTAGTTTGGGCTAAAAATGAAGAAGGAAGAATTCACGGAATAATTGTAGAACGCGGAATGGAAGGTTTTTCAACTCCTGAAACCCACGGGAAATGGTCGCTTAGGGCAAGTACCACAGGTGAGTTAGTATTTGATAATGTGAAAGTACCAAAAGAAAATCTATTGGAAGGTAAATCCGGATTAGGAGCTCCGATGAAATGCCTTGATTCCGCAAGATTTGGTATAGCATGGGGAGCTATTGGTGCAGCTATGGATTGCTATGACTCTGCAAAGAGATATTCCCAGGAAAGAATTCAGTTTGGTAAGCCAATTGGTTCTTTTCAGCTAATACAGAAGAAACTGGCAGAGATGTTAACTGAAATTACTAAATCTCAACTCTTAAATTACAGATTAGCTCAGCTATTTGACAAGGGTGAAGCTACTACAGCTCAAATTTCATTAGCAAAAAGAAATGCAGTAGAAGTGGCTTTAAACATAGCCAGAGAGGCCCGACAGATACATGGTGGAATGGGAATTACTGGAGATTATTCAATGATGAGACATATGGCTAATTTAGAATCAGTAATAACTTATGAAGGAACCCATGATATTCACTTACTAATTTTGGGTAAAGAAATTACAGGTATTCCAGCTTTTGAATAAATTTTTTGGAACTGACTAATGAAAGGGTTTCCCCGAACTTCGTCAGTTCCTTACTTCCTGCCCGCTTCTGTATTAGATTTTATAAGGTAAACACCTGCTGCCCGCTTATCAAAAATAGCGTTATTATCCCAACTTTAAATCTATAATTCCGATTAAATAAATAATCTGTTTCTTCATATTTAAAATTGAGGGATACATTTATTTTTTATTAATCAGTTAAATTTTACGTACTAAACTATGGATAACTCAAATAAAAAAGAACAAACAAAACAAAAGATAGATCTGATTTTAGGTGACTTCGAAAAATTAAAAGCTGACGCAAGAAATTCCCAATCTGATAGAAAGGCAGAGATTGAAGAAAACATCAAAAAGTTGGAAGAAAGAGAAGTAGAGCTAAGGAAAAAGTATCAGGAAATAGAAAATTTTGGTGCTACAGCTTTAGATGAAATAATGAACTCAATATTTTATGATGCTGAGGCCTTTTCAGATGACGTTAAAAATACCAAAGAAAAATTGTAAAATTTTAACCACCTTTTAATAACAAATAAAAGGTGGTTTTTTTTAGTTTATTAATTGAACAGAGTGTAAAATATCATAAAATCACAGACTATTTATCCAATACCAATAGAGAATTAACCACCAACATAAAGAAATACACTGATTTTCTTAATTTAAGTAGAATTATAAACCCAAATTCTATAAATTTAAATTTATACTCATTAAACTAGCTCTTAAATGGAATTAATTTCTAGGTATTTAGGAGAATCCCCACTTCTCAAATTATTAGT
>JBBSPJ010000087.1:0-13202 GCA_038258905.1 Cytophagales bacterium | reverse complement strand
ATTTCTAATGGTAGTTTGGTTACTTCCATTGCCTGTGACGACACTGAGGAAGCAAATTTGATTGCTGGTCAATTAAGGGGGTATAAAGTAGGTATTAATAAATCCAGATCACGAGGTGATAAAGAAGAATCATTTGGGGGACTGGGCGAATCTTGGAAAGGTTGTTTTGTAGGAGGTAAATATTTAGTGGAGGCCGTAACTATTGGTGAACCCGGAGAAAGGCTAAATGGTAATTTCCCAGAGTACACCCTGGCACCTAAAACCAGATAATTTTTAAAACACAAACGAGAATGGAAACAGGTCGCTTGGACTGTTGATAACAATAAAATCTCCATTGGCATCAGTAAAGAGCAATTCAAAACTTTGCTGATGTCTTTTTTCAAACTCCAGCATTACCTGCCTGCAACCACCACAGGGTGGGGCACTTTGCATAATATCTTCTCCTGCTTTGCTGGCACAAATAGCTATTCTCGTGAATTTTTGATCGGGAGCTTGAATGCCTGCCCTGTACATGGCTACTCTTTCTGCACATAACCCGGCGGGAAAGGAAGCGTTTTCCTGATTAGTTCCGGTAATAAAATCTCCGTTTTCCATTTCAATGGCTGCTCCTACTGTAAAGTGGGAATAGGGAGAATGGGAATGTTTGCGTGCCTCCAAGGCTTTGCTCCATAATACCTGTAAGGCAATTGGTAATTCCTTAAATGAACTATATTTCTGATAGGGTATGTTAAACTGTAGTTGTTTCAAAGATTAAAATTTTGATTATTAGGTTAAATATACAATTACCTTACATATATGTTCCTATTTTTTTATGGAAGAATTTAAAATACAATATTTGTTATCTCATTCGTTTGTTAAGTTATGAATAAAATTATTGCCCTTTTTATATTTAGTTTATTGCTTTTAGCCTCTTGTTCGAAAAAGCCTGTTAACAAATCTGGCTACCAGAGCCAGAACCCCTCATCATTGAATCCGGGTCAAAATGATAGAAATTATGGGCAATCACCCAACCAGCAAGAAAGAGTATTTTTTGGTTTGTTTAAAAAGAAGAAAAAGTCTCCTTTTGGAGATCAATTAGTTGAGGAATACAAGCAAAGAATGAAACGTAATGCAAGGAAAGCCAGAAAGAAAGAGAAAGAGATGCAAAAACCTCAATATTCAGATCCTTCCTATTTTGGGCATAAAAGAAAACCCAAAAAGCGTTCTCCCGATAAAATGAAATTTTGCAAAGAATGTGGCATAAGGCATTAGATTTTTTAAAGAGTTTTATTAAGTTTTTATATTTTAGCCCTATATTTGTTCAAAATACCTGAATGAAGCGCAAATTCTTCCCTTTCGATAAAAATTACTTACTGGAGCAAGCTCAGCTTGAAGTTAAAAACGATTTATTAAACCTTCTTGTAGATAGAGTAAAGGAAATTTATCTGTTAAGATACAATCCGTTAGGGTTGATGGATGCTTCAGTGGAAAAAATTGTCAGAACAAAAACCTACCATTTAACGGATCTATCTGAGTTATATGAAGAAATGGCGGGAGTTTATCGTTATAAATTCAGTTCTAACCAATTAGAACTGCTTTTTGATGGAAAAGACCATATAGAGAAATACAAAGACGATTGGGAAACGGCTTTTAATGATTGGGTTATAGATTTCTCCAAATCAAAAAACTTCATCAAGGCTGTTTTAGAAACTGCTATTTTCTTCCCCGAAGACAGGCAATCTCAATTAGCCTACAGCAGGCTTAAAAACTTTATTTCAGAGCAGTTTGGTCTAAAAATATATAAGTACAAAGGCATTGTGCCTATGAAGATTGCATAAATAAAGTAAAAACATCTATCAGCCTTTTAGCAATCCCGGCCCATTGGAAGTGCCAATTCTATCCGCACCAGCATCAATTAAAGCTATAGCCTGCTCATAAGTTTTAATGCCACCACTTGCTTTTATGCCTACATGATCCGGTAATACACTTCTCATTAATTCAATATTTTCTACAGTGGCACCTTCAGAGGCAAATCCCGTAGATGTTTTTACAAAATCTGCTCCGGCATCAGCAGAAATTTTGCAAAGCTCAATTATTTCTTTTTTATTGAAATATGCAGTTTCAATAATTACTTTTAATATTTTGTTATGTTCGTGAGCCAGCTTGCCTAGTTTGGCAATTTCTATTTTAGGCCACATCATTTCAGACTTTACTGCGGAAATATTAACTACTAGATCTAATTCATCTGCCCCATCAGATATGGCTTGTTGCATTTCAGTTTCTTTAGTTTGCGTCATTTGATAGCCTAAAGGAAAACCAATTACTGTTACCAATTGGATGTCATGATTTCCAATATCTCGCTTTGCTTTTTTTACCCAAAAAGGTGGAACACAAATACCATAAAGCTTGTTAGCTACTGCATCATGAATTAACTGATCAATATCGTTACCAGTAATAGTGGGTTTAAGATTAGTATGTTCAATGTATTTTTGTATATTTCTCATATTCTTAGAAGAATTTCAATTTATATGCTTAAAAAGTACTATTTAATTCTATTTTTATTAGTCACATCCCTTTTTTCTTTAAATAATATTGGAAACGCTCAAACACTAAGATTTGGTTTTGAAATTACGGATAATCAAAGAAAAGTTAATATTCCTTTCAAAATTTATAGTAATTTAATTGTAGTAGATGTCCTTTTTGAAGGAGTAATTCCATTAAAATTTATTGTAGATACAGGAGTTTCTAACACTGTACTCATAGATAAGCTTTACAGTGATATTCTAGATATAGTTCCTGACAGGAAAATAAGTTTGATCGGTGCTGCAGGAGGTAAGGAGGTAGAAGCTTATATTGTAAATAGTGTAAGTGTACAATTAGAAGGAATCGCCGGAGAAAATATTCCTTTATTGGTATTGAAAGAAGATTATCTTAAGCTGGAGGAAACCATTGGTATCAAAATACATGGTATTTTAGGCTACGATTTGTTCAGGAATTTTATTGTAAAAGTGAACTATGCTACGGAGGTGCTCACTTTTTATGATCCTCTTAAGTTTAACAGAAGTTTAAATTGGTTTAACCAAATGGAAATGGTGATTGAGAGCTCAAAGCCCTATATAGAAATCCCTGTCACCATGAGTGATTCCACAAGCATTTTAGCCAAGCTACTCATTGATACAGGAGCTTCACATTCATTTATGTTACATACTAATTCTGAAAAAAATATCAAAATCCCTGATAAAAGTTTGCGGGACGACTTAGGGGCCGGAATTGCCGGGAATATAGAAGGATATGTGGGGAGAATTAACAATATAAAGGTTGGTGACTATGTATTAGAGGATGTTATTAGTACATTTCCGGATAAGGGCACCTATAACGATGTGATAGAAGCAACAGGAAGGCAGGGTACGATTGGAGGGGGGGTGCTTAAAAGATTCAAATTGTTTTTTGATTATGGAAATGAGAAGCTTTACTACAGGAAGAATAGAAATTTTAAAGACTCCTTCGATTATGATATGAGTGGGTTGAATGTTATAGCCAAGGGAGAAATGTTTTTGGCGCCTTACTATGAAATTGAAAGTGTAAAGGAAAATACTCCTGCTGCCAAAGTTGATTTAAGGCCTAAGGATATTCTTATTTCCTTAAACGGAAATAAAGGAAGTAATTTAAGTCTTTCCTATATCAACAAAACCTTAAGTAAAAAGGAAGGTAAAAGAATTAGAATGAGGGTAAAGAGAAATAGTAAATTTGTAGATGTTGAGTTTTATCTGAAGGAACTTATATAAACATTCGCTTTAATCTTTTCTTACCAGTATAGTATTTCACCTTCAGGTATTTCTGAGTTTTTCTAAACTTTATTGCGTTCTTTAAAGAATTATAGATTCTTTCAGGTGTAATAGATTCTTTTAATAAATACTCCTGCACTCCATAAATGGCTTCTTGCGTATTTTTTGTTTTCAATAAAGTAATGGTGATTGCCTCTTTACCCAGCTGATTAATTTTATCGATAAGTATTTTAAGGCTTTTTAACCCCAAATTATCATCTATAATAATACAATTAGGGCTATCAGAAGCGATTTTTTTTAAGGTATCATCATCAGAAAAAGAGGTGCTTATCTTTGTAATTCCCCCTTTTAAATTTTGAAGACCCTCATAAAGGGCACTCATTTCAATAGGATTATTTCCCACCAATAATATATTTATATTATCAGCAGTAATACCTTTTTCTACACTTTTTGAAGAATAAGCAACCATAATGTGAATGTAAAATTTGCAATTAAATCCAAATAAAGTTAAATTTAGTAAGTTATAATATAATATATATCATAACTTAAAATATTTATTTTTATTTTATATTAATACGTAATTCGTAACATTTCGGATTAATATATGTTTCAATTGTATGAAAATTTTATTAACTGGTGCTAATGGATATATAGGAAGAAGACTTTTACCTGTGCTTGTAATGCAGGGTCATGATGTTGTTTGTCTGGTACGAGATAAAAGGCGTATTGAAATAGAAGAGAATCTGATTGAAAAGGTAACTTTTTTTGAGGCGGACTTACAATACCCCGACCAGTTAAAAGATTTGCCAAATGATATTGAAGCTGCCTACTATTTAATCCATTCAATGGGTAGTTCCTCAGAAGATTTTCAGAGAATGGAGCAGGAAACTGCTCAAAATTTTTCAAATGCTATTGATAAAACATCCTGCAAGCATATAATATACCTTAGTGGAATTTCTAATGATGATACTCTTTCAAAACATTTAACCTCCAGGAAAAATGTAGAGCAAATTTTAGGTGGTTCAAAAGCCCCTCTCACTGTTTTAAGGGCGGCTATTATTATTGGTTCAGGAGGCGCAAGCTTTGAAATTATCAGGGATTTGGTTGAAAAACTCCCTGTAATGGTTGCTCCTAAGTGGTTAAAGACTAAATGCCAACCTATTTCCATTCGGAACGTAATTCAGTACCTGTCCGGTATCTTACAAAAGGAAGAAGCGTACGGTAAAATATATGATATTGGAGGTCCGGATATATTGACTTACAAAGAAATGTTAATGGTTTTCGCTAAAGTAAGGCAATTAAAAAGGTATATTATAACTATTCCAGTTCTAACTCCCAGGCTGAGCTCTTATTGGCTCCACTTTGTTACATCTACTTCCTATAAAATTGCCAGAAGCCTTGTGGATAGTATGAAAAATGAAGTGGTAGTGGAGCACGATGGAATTAAAGATCTTATACCGCTAGACTTATTAAGTTATGAGGATGCAGTAAGATTAGCCTTTGATAGAATAGCTCAAAATGAGGTAGTTTCGAGCTGGAAAGATGCCTTGGCTAGCTCAAAAATTAATATTGCCTTATTGGACTATGTTAAAATACCTGTGCATGGATGCTTGTTTGATAAACGAGAGCAAAGTTTTGACAGGCCTGTAGAAGAGGTAATGCATAATGTTTGGAGTATAGGGGGAGATAGAGGATGGTATTACTGGAATTTCTTATGGAAAATAAGAGGATATATGGACAAGGCTGTAGGTGGAGTAGGTTTAAGACGGGGTAGAAGAAGCCCTGATCAGCTTGTGGTAGGTGATTCTCTTGATTTCTGGAGAGTTTTGGTGGCAGATAAAAAGGAGGGTAGATTATTATTATATGCTGAAATGAAATTGCCCGGAGAAGCATGGCTTGAATTTCGATTTACCAATAAGGATGGTAAAAATGTTTTGAAACAAATTGCCACTTTCAGGCCTCATGGTTTGTTGGGAAGACTATATTGGTATAGTATCTATTTATTTCATGAATTTATTTTTAGTGGTATGCTCAATAAAATAATTAATTACAAAGAGCCGACTAAAGAAGAATTAGTAGCATAAAAGGCTTTGCTCGAAAAGTTAGCTTCAATGATAGTTTTTATGATATTTTCTGTTAGATCAGGGTAGTAGAATACTGGAAATGTAAAATTATTAATTAAATTTTCGAATTCTGGTTTATATTTTTATTCGCATTTTTTGAAAGTGGAATTCCTAGAATTCTAATAGCTGCAGTATTACACTGTAGCTCATATTGTCCTTTGATGGGAATAAACTATAATATTTTCTCTAAGAATAATGACTCAACCGGCCTCTCAACCTTTAAATCGAACAAAATTGTAAATTTGTCCTAGGACGCATTGAAAAATAAAATTTTAATTTTTTAATGTTAAGATTATGAAGTATTAAGCTAAAAATAACTTGTACTTGCTGAAAAACTATTCCAGAATAATCTTTAATAAAAAAAGTATATAGCAGCTTTTTCAAAGTTTAGCTGTTTTTAAGCAAGCACTAATTAAAGGTAAAAATACAATATGAAGAGGATTTTAATTTGGCATTAAATCTTTATGAGTTTTTCACTCATTAATCCCAATAATAGACCCTCTATATTAAATCGCCTTATTAATAGTCATCGATAGGAACAAAGAGATAATTTTATCGTATTTTTGCGATTACGGATGAATAAAAATAAATACATATCCCTATTCTTTTTATTTTGTTTACTTAATGTAGCCTTTATCCCACAGTTATGTCTAAGCGCAGTGCAAACGCTGAATTCTGATTTTTCCGCCCATGCTCATTCCGAGGATAGAAATGCAGATTTAGGTATTAAAATTTTTGAAGAAGAATCTAAAGAAGGTCAAGAAGAAAATAAATCCGGATCCGAAGGTTTTGTTAAAATCCTAAAACTTAATTCTAATGGTAATTTGTATAGTGCTTTACATTTTGTAAACTCAATCAGTGAAAATATGCTGTATTTTAATGAATATAGTTCTATTGAAATTACCCCTCTTTCCCCGCCACCGGATAAAATTTAGAATTTCTATAATCACTATTTTTTTACAGTATTTTTCTAAATTTATCACAAAATTATTTTTAATGAGTCAATCTAAGTTCACCAAAATTTCTGGTCTCAATTTTTCATTTTTCAAAAACGATCTACTATCTGGGGTGGTAGTTTTTTTAGTTGCATTACCATTATGTCTTGGAATTGCCTTAGCTTCAGGAGCTCCTTTATTTTCTGGTATTATTACAGGAGTTGTAGGAGGAATAGCAGTAGCTTTATTAAGTGGAAGTCAATTAGCCGTATCAGGCCCTGCAGCTGGTTTAGCCGTAATCGTATTAAGTGCCATAGAAGAGATCGGTTTTTTTGAAGGTTTTTTGGTGGCAGTAGTATTAGCAGGAGTGATTCAGCTAATTTTAGGTTACGTGAAAGCTGGTACAATTGGTAACTATTTCCCCTCTTCAGTTATAAAAGGGATGTTGGCAGCTATAGGTATATTGCTAATTATTAAGCAAATACCTCATGCATTTGGGTATGATGAAGATTATTTGGGTGATTTAGATTTCTGGCAAGGAAATGATGAAAACGCATTTGGAGCTTTAGGTAATGCTTTGAATAATGTGAATTATTCTGCTTTGATTATAACCGTAGCCTCACTTGCATTGCTTATTGGTTGGAAGTATATCAAAAATAGAAATATTAGCTCAATACCCGCTCCATTATTAGTGGTTTTAGCAGGGGTTGGTCTTAATCAATTATTTTTATTTTTTGAACCAGGTATGGCATTAGGTCAAGATCATCTGGTAACTATACCAGTGTTAGGAACTGACACTGAATTTTCCGAATTGTTTACCTTTCCCGATTTTAGTATTTTATCAAACCCTGCTATTTATAAAATTGCTATTACCATAGCTATTGTAGCTAGTTTAGAAACACTTTTAAGCATAGAAGCAGTAGATAAATTGGATCCGCAGAAAAGAAGAACACCATTGAATAGAGAATTAAAAGCACAAGGTGTGGGAAATATTTTAGCTGGTTTGATTGGTGGTTTACCCATGACAGCTGTAATTGTTCGAGGTTCTGTTAACATTAATTCCGGAGCGAAAACAAAATTATCGGCTTTTATTCATGGTATATTTTTATTAGTAGCTGTATTAGCCATTCCTTTTCTAATTAATTTAATTCCCTATGCCAGTTTAGCAGCTATTTTATTGGTTACAGGTTATAAGTTAGCCAATCTCACTTTGTTTAAACAGATGTATAAAACTGGTAAAAGTCAGTTTATACCTTTTGTAGTTACTATTATAGCTATCGTTTTTACAGATTTATTGATAGGGATTATAATAGGCTTAGTGGTAGGTATTTCAAATATTCTGATTAAGAATATGAAAAATAGTTATTCATTTGATAGAAAGGAATATGAAGAGGGTAAACCTGTTATTTTAGTATTATCAGAAGAAGTTACCTTCTTAAACAAAGCTAGTATGGTTAAGACCCTTGATAGTTTACCTAAAGATTCAAAAGTTACGATTGATGCAAGCAAGTCAGTTTTTATAGATTATGACGTACTGGAAGCTATCACCACATTTGTAAATGAGGGTGCTCAATATAAAAACATAGAAGTAGAGTTGATTGGTTTAGATAAATTCTATAGTGAATACAATTGAAATTGGTCTGGCAATTTTGTGATATGATATTGTGTTTGAAATCTAGAGTCTAAAAATGATCTGCGTGCGTTAATTCCTTATTTATCAATTATTTATTATTAATGGATGCCGATTCATAGTAATATGAATCGGCATTTATAATACCTGTTTCACTCTATTATCAAAGAATATTTATCTAATAAGCCTATTAATCCATTGCTTGAAAATCGAGCTTTTTTAATGCGGTTTCTTTCCGGATCTATGCTAAATTGAGTAGCAGTTCTTAGGTCTGATTTTTCTAAATTTGTATTATCAAAAATGGCCTCTGCTAATTCGCAATGGTTAAACGAGGCCTCACTTAAATCGCATTCTGAGAAATCTACACCAATTAGCCTGCAATTTTTGAACTCAGTTTTTTTCATTTTCTTTTTATAAAATGAGGAGTTGTCCAATAGGCAGTTCTCAAATTTTACGCTAAATCCAAATTCATTACAGGTTTCAAAATCTAAGCCAAGCAATTTGCAATCTTTAAATTCCACTTCATTAAATGCAGTATGATTCTGTTTTACTAAACTCAAATTACAAAGGTTAAATTTGCAGGATAAAAACTTAAACTCTGAAAGATTTACTGCTGAAAAGTCGCAATTAGTAAAAGTGCAATTTTCATATTCTCCTTTTTCAAACGGTTTAGAATTAAAATTTTGTTGATTAAAGTTTTGTTCGCTTATATAAATATTACTCATCAGTTTTATTTAAAAAAGTATGTTTCGGTAAAGATAGCCTGATGATATTATAAAGTGAAGTTTAATAGAAGAACCCTGGAAAAAAAAATCACAGGGTTCTTCACTATTTAACTTTTTCATGCTTTGTACCAGTTGATTTTACGAGAAGCAAACATGGTAGAAGCTAAAGCAATAAACAAGCCGAAACTACCAATTAATAAAGCATAATCTTGTTCTTTTGTAATAATGTATATGAATAGATAGAACACACATAAAATAGCGGCAAAGGTTATAATATTGATTTTTTTGGTAAATAAAGTAAAGGAATAAAGCACTAATAAGAGTATGGTAGCTGCTGAAGATATTAAGTAAGCCAGACTAAAGCCTATATGTTCCGATAAAGCAATTAAAATGGTATAATATAATATTAATGCCAATCCCACCAAGGTGTATTGTAAGGGATGGATTTTATTTTTACCAATTATTTCCATCAAAAACATAGATAGAAAACTCAAAACAATAATAAGTAAAGCATATTTAGCCGTGCGTGTGCTTTTTTGATATTGATCTACCGGCATGTTGAGAGTAAGACCAAAGCTGGATTTTTCTAAAGCAGGGAGGAAATTTACGAACTCCTGTCCGAATGGTCTGTTGAAATGGAGCACTTTCCATTGACCTTCAAATCCTTGATCATTTACTACTCTGTTTTCCGGTATAAAATCTCCCTGGAAACTTGGGGAACTCCAATCGCCTTTTAAATTTACTTTGGTGGTTTTACCAATAGGACTAAAAAACATTCCCTTGCTTCCTTTTAGTACTAGATTGCAAGCAAAGTTTATGGCATGCATTTCATCTTCAAAATTTAGGTCTACCACCAAACCAGATAAATTATTTCTCTCATCATGTAATGGCTCGGCAATTTTTTCTTTTCCATCTACCGTTATTTTAGTATTTTCACCTATGCCCCGCATATCGCTCAGGCTTATGTGCATTTTTAATTTGTCCCAACTCACTGTAGTTGGGTCAATGCCAAGGGTTGCTAAATTGGCTTTTGAGAATTTTCCTTTCAAGCTTAAGTTGGAATTGTAAACTACCACATCAAATATGCCACGGTGAAGCGATTTTCCATCAATCACCCCATCAATTTCTAATGATTCAGGAAAGAAGTAGGCTGTCTTGTGTTCTTTTACATATTTCACTTCCTTATCCTCTATCATTTCTTTCACGGAATAGAATGGGAGCGAGATATAAGGGCCAATTAATGTTTGTTGTCTAGACCATTTTTCTGTTACCTCCTTCTCAACTTCAATTTGCCGTAATTGCCTTTCGTTTATTAAATCGCTGATAAAAGATTGAGGTATTAGTAATATCAAAATGATAAAACCAATGGTGAGTAATTTTAGGCTTACTGATTTACCTGTCCATTCTTGAAATTTTTCGATTACTGATTTTGATTCTTCCATAATTAATAATTTAAAAGTGCTTTGTATTACAAAGTAAAAGGGTAAATTTTTTTAATTTTTATTTTCTTTAATAAGATTTTCCAGAAAGGCAAGGTGTGCTTTAAAGGCTTCCTTTCCGGCTTTAGTAGCCTCATATGTAGTTTGTGTTTTTCTACCTACAAAAGCTTTTTTTACAATAATAAAGTCTTGCTTTTCCAAAAATTTAAGATGTGATGCCAGATTGCCGTCAGTTACCTCCAACAATTCTTTAAAAGTGTTAAAATCATAGTTTTCGTTTACCATCAACACAGACATAATGCGTAAACGCACTACATTTTCAAAAGCTTTGTCGAATTGCTGTTTCAATTATTTGTCGTATTTAAAGTGCATCACTATTCCATAAATAATATGCAGTATACCAAATCCAAGGGTCCAGAATATAAGCCCATAACCTGGAAAAAATGCTGAAATAATTCCTAAGCTAATTTCCAGGTAAGCTAAATATTTAATATCACTCAATGTGAAGTGAGAGGCATTTAATAGCGCTAAACCATAAAATAACAAGGTGGCAGGTGCTACAATTATCATATAACCTCTGCTAATCAGCGCTAAAATAAATAAGCCTCCAATGAGTAGTGGAATAAATAGTGCCAACAAAAATCTTTTGCTGGTACTGCTCCAAAGTTTTGTGTTATTTTTTTTGGTTTTGTTTTTTGTAAGGTAGAAGCCAGTCAGCACAGAGAGTGTCAAAACTATAATACCGGTTATTACCAGTTTAAAAACCATTTGTTGATCATCTACATAAGCTACACGGTATTCTACTGGTGTATTTGGGTAATATACCCAAAAATAGGAGAGGGCTGCACCAATTAACGCATATATGCCAGCCATTACTCCCGAAAGACCGCTTAAGGAAATAAAGCGGGTGCTTCTTTCCATAATTGCTTTAATTTCTGATAATTCTTTCTCCGGATTGCTCATATAAAAAGTACTTTGTTTTGCAAAGTAAAATTTTAAATCTCGTATATCAAAATTATTTTAAGATTTTTTAATTTTTTTGGTGAGGATAAAGAAAATAATTTCATTTTTAACTTAGACTGATATATTGGATTTAGGTGACTTAAATGCTTATAAAAATCAATTAAATAAGTTGCCCTTTAAATGAATTGATATAAAAACCTATAAAGTGCCTATGAAATTATGGTTATAAAATCAATTTTCACTGCTAATTAAAATCAATTCTTCCTGAGGGGCGGTTAAATATTCCGCACCATCTTGGGTTACTGCCACCATTTCTTCCACAGAAATAGTTTTTTCACCACCTTCAATTTCCCAGGCATAAAAACCATCATAAGCGAATACCATGCCTTCTCGTAAAGGTTTCAGTGCAGTGCCTGAAGGAGTAATACCTGCTTGTCCCCCACCAAGAGAAGGACCCACATCATGCGCTACATAACCCACAGGATGACCGGTGCTCCATGGGACAGGTAAAGATCCATTTTCCTTCATCCACTCGCGTTGGGCTTTGTCTAACTCATAGCCTGAAACACCGGGTCTCATATTTTCGAAAACCAGCCGATGTCCTCGTTTGGCCACATCCCAATACTTTTGAATATCTTCAGGAGCTTTTGTCTCTCCCTCTTTTAGTACATAAGCAAATCTTTGAATGTCTGTTACCCAAATGCCGTAAACTCTTATGCCAAAATCAGTCTGAATTACATCCCCTGGCGTTATTACTTTATCCGTTGCGTGGGAATGACCTCTGTCAGGGCCTGAGTTTACATTGGGGTTTTGCTCCGGGTTCCAGCCATCTTCGAAACCAAAGGCCTTTATTTTATCATTTAAAAAAGCGGCTACTTCTGCATCAGTAGTTTTTCCGGGAATAACCATTTTATAGGCTTCAACTTCCCATTGGGCTGTAATTTCTGCTGCCTTTCGCATTATTTCAATTTCCTCCGATAATTTGATTGATAGCCATTCGTAGACCAACTCTTCTGATGAAACCAGCTTGTTTTTCCAAGGATCACCAAAGGTATCTGAAAGCTTTTTATATTGGCTATGACTTAGTCCGTCAGCAGTTGAATTACTTGTGCTCATGTTGATAGCAATTTGCTCAGGATTTAAAGTCTTCACAAAATCGGTTGCCAGTTGGTACACGTTCTTATCTCTGGTGATGGTTACAATGCTATCATGAAGACCTAATTCAGTTAATGCAGTTACTTCTCCAAAGGATGAAAAAACGACTGATCTTATTTTGTTTTCTGATTGATGAAAAACGTAGAACGATGTGCCTCCTGCATTTTCACCTCCAATATGTAAAGCCATGGGGTCGTTATTGTTTTCACGGCATATAACCATCCATACATCCACTTTTGCCCTTTCCATGGCTGTAGGTAATAATTCCTGAATCCGCTTTTTACGAATCTCCGGCCAGGGGTTTTCGGTTGTAAAAGGGTTTTCAATGGTTTCGATTGATTTATCTTCAATATTCTTGTTGTTACATGAAAAGATGATGAAGAGGCTAAAAAGAAGTAAAATTGTACTTTTCATATAGAAATAGAGAAATCGGTTATAAATTTGAAGAGCAATTTACTGTTTTGTTTT
>JBBSPJ010000086.1:0-13252 GCA_038258905.1 Cytophagales bacterium | reverse complement strand
GTGGCGGTATGTTCCGCCAAAAGTATTGATTTTGTTAAATCCTTGGGAGCTGATAAGGTGATTGCCCACGATAAAGAAAGTATCCATGAACATAGCGGTAAATATAATCTGGTAATAGATACCCATGGTAATCTGAACCATTCAGATTATAAAAGGATGGGTGAGCGTGGGGTGATGATTGGTTTCACTTCTGTAGGTCATATGTTCTCGGTGCTAATTAAAAAGGCTATTAGTAATTTCCCTATCACTCAATTTACTGCCGAAGCCAATTCAAAAGATTTGGACACTATAGGGGCATTAATAAAATCGGGAAAAGTAAAAGTGCATATTGAAAGGACTTACTCTTATAAAGAAATCCCGCAGGCTTTAAGCTATATTGAGGCAATGCACACGAAAGGTAAAATTGCAATGGACTGGGAGCAATTAAATGAAGCACTCTCCAATTAGTTAGCTAAAAGAGGTGAGACTTAATAAATGCAATTTAATTTTGATTGTTGATGCTGCCTGGATGCTAATCTAGGATGTCTGACGTTTTCAACGTACCGACATCGATTGTACTCAATATAAAAAATCATAATATAACCGCACTTTGATTATTGTTTCAGTTTTAAATGAAGCAAAGATTGTAGCATGGAAAAATGGTCTGCCTATCGTCTGACCTAAAATCCTGCATAGGTTAGAGAATAGGCCGACCGAATTAACCCTTTGCACAAGGCCTACTGATTACCTTTTTGAAACAGATTCCACTCACACATAATAGGTTTAAGCAAACTCTTTTTTGTACGAAGGGGATCCCTTATAAATTAATATCCTCCGAATGTTGAATTTTAGGGGATGACACACCTGTTGGTGAGTGAGGTTTAGTAAGAAAAAACAGTGGGTGAATAACCGGTCTGACCAGTGCTGACCTAAGATCCCGCTTAGGTCAGAAGATATACAGACCGGAAATGGCCTTATTGCACAATCAATCACTTCACCACTACTGCCTTATCCAAAATGTAATTGCATTGGTATATATCTGAGTCGTTAAGCCTTAAAATACCTTTCATTTTGGCTACCTGATCCATTTTGAATTTGGTGCTTTTATCAGCTAACTTAAGTTCTATAATGGTTTCGGGGCCGGCAGCACCGCAGAAAAAGCAGGAGGAAAACGGATTCTTAGAAAGTATATAATAATTGCTTTCTGGGTCGATGGGTAGAATATAGCCTCTGATGATCACTTCAGAGCCTTCCAGATCTTTAATGTCCTGCCCAAATGTGGGGAAAAAGAAATAAGCTTCAACTTCTTTACTGTATTTGTCGGTAAATACCACATCGTTCAAGTCAGTCCAGGTAATTTCTGTTTGTGCAAAACTCTTTTGATTAAGCATCAAAGCAAGAAATAAAGCAGAGAATATTAGTGATTTAGTCATTTTGTAGTGTTTTAGAAATATTCAATTGAAAGGCATTTACTGCAGGTAAAAGAGCAGCAGTTAAGGCAATGGCCAATGCCATTAAAAGCAGCCAAAATTCCTGAATAATGAAATGAAAGCCGGAATATTGAGCAGGAATGGTACTATTGATGTAAAAATTGACCACCCATAATCCTAATCGGCTTAAAATAAGGCCTGCTATAAAGCCTATAGCAGATAAAATAAGTGCTTCTAAAATGAGCATATAAACCAATTGCTTGCGAGAAGCGCCATAGACTCTCATAAGCGCCATTTCTCCTTTTCTGTTTTTGAGGTTATTATAAAGACTGATAAATACACTTAACCCGGCCACCAGCATAATTAAATAGGCAATCATTTCTATCATTTTAAGTGCCTGATCCGATAAGTTCATCAGTCTACCTACTTCAAATAGGGGAGAAGCTGCCTGCATTTGTGTGTTTTTGTTAATCTGCCTGGGTATTTGCATCAGTCCTATTGGGTTTCTGATTTTTAATAATAAGGCAGTAATTTGCCTATCATCCTCTTCATGGTGATGCGCATGATTGTCCTCATCCTCATGGTCGTGGCTTTTCTTATGATCGTGGCTTTCCTTATCATCATGTAAATGCAATTCTTCATGTTCATGTGTTTCATCTTTGATTGCTTCCCCTTTGGATTCTTCTTCATGAGCAAGATGTTCGTGTGCCTCCCAAACACTCTCCAAGGAGGTTAAGATGAGCTGGTCTAAGACAGAATAACTAGGTTTAAGTATGCCAACTACAATGTATTGCTCATCATCATGGACTTCTCCACCTTCCATGAATCCGTGTGCACTGGCAAACTCATCACCAATTTTCAGATTTAATTTTTTGGCGACTTCTTCACCTATCACAGCTTCGTAAACACCGGCCCATAATTTACCTTCCGAAATTTCAGCTCCATAAAGTTCCAAATATTCGTATCGGGTGCCTACAATTCTGAATCCGGCATAATTGTCACCATAAGATAAAGGTATGGCAGAAGCAATCAAAGGGTTCTTTTTTAGCTTTTCAGCTTCCTTCAGTGATATATTACCGGTTGGGGAATCGATATGGAAAATAGAGGATAAGATGAGTTGAAGCGGACTACCTTTTGCCCCGACTACTATATCAGTTTTGCTGGCATTTCTCGTAAAGGTATCATTCAATTGAATTTGGGTATGGCTTAATAAGGAAATTATTCCTACGCCTAAAGCAATTAATAGAATACAGAGAAATGAATTAAGTGGTTTATAAAGTATGTTTTTAATAACTAGTGATAGGATATTCATAGAGTCAGTACATTGTTAAAATGAGACTTTATTCTTTGGTCATGGGTAATAATGATCAGGGTAGTGCCATGTGTTTCACACAACTCTTTAAATATTTTCATTACCTGTTCACAATTCTCGTCATCAAGGCTTGAGGTTGGTTCATCAGTGAGCAAAACAGAAGGCTGGTTCACTAAAGCCATGGCAATAGAAGCACGCTGCTGCTGACCTTCACTTAATTGAGAGGGTCTTTTTTGTAGGTAATCAGCCATATTCAAAGTATGCAATAAATCGCTGTAATGTTTTTTCTTATATTTATTACCTGCTAGGTAAGCGGCTAACTGGAAATTCTCTAATAAGCTTAATGATTGAATAAATCGAGCCTTTTGAAATACCACACCCATATGATTAGCCCGGAAACAATCAAGTTGTGTTGCAGAAAGCTGAGAAATGGTCGTTTCATTTATCATTACATTGCCTTTTGAGGATGGTAGAATACCAGCCAAAATATGCAATAATGTAGTTTTTCCTATACCTGATTTGCCTAGTATAAGTAAATGATCCTTTGTATCCACTGAAAAGTCAGGGAAGCTAAAACGTGGTCCTTTGGGGTATTCGAATTGAAGCGATTTTACCTGAATCATTTAATAGAATTATTTGATTTTTATAACGCAAATATATTGCGTTTATTTTTATAATCCATATTATACATCATAGAAATGGTTTAGCATTCTATCGTTATTTATTTTTTTGTCATTAATTATGAGGTTAATCATTAGGTATTTTATTAAACGCAACAAAACTGCGTTTAATAAAATATTATGTATATTTGCCATACAGTTGCATTTAATAATATATAAAATAGTGAAAAATAGAGCATTTAACCTATCGATAGATTTTTTTGGCATCACCGCCTCCTTACTTTGTGCTATTCATTGCGCTTTTTTACCCTTTATACTGACGGCTGCTTCATTAACTGGACTGCAATTTTTGGCTAATCCGTGGATAGAATATTCAGTAATAGCCTTGAGTCTTTTGCTGGTTGTATTGTCCTTATTGCCTGCTTATAAAAACCATCATCACCGATTAACGCCTATTTTTATAGTGGTTTTAGGTTTTGTTTTTATCATTATAGGGCAATTTTCAGCTGAGGAGTTTGAAATAGTTTTTACTTGCACTGGGGCAGTATTAGTGGCCATAGCTCACGGTTTCAACTGGTTTTTATTTCCACACATCATAAAAAAAAGAAAAGTAGTTTCAAAAAGCAGGTATTCTAAATCAATTTCTATATATTTTTTAATCTTTAAATATTCTATGATAGATGTAAAAAAATATGAAGTGGTAATTATAGGAGGTAGCTATGCCGGATTGGCTGCAGCCTTGAGTTTAAGTAGGGCTATGAGAAAAGTTTTAGTAATAGATAGTCAATCACCCTGCAACCAAAGCACTCCTTTTTCTCATAATTTCCTCACCCACGATGGTAGTAAGCCTTCTGCCATTATTGCTAAGGCTAAGAGCCAAATTAACTTGTATTCCAGCACTGAAATGGTGAATGATGAAACTATTGCCATTAGTAAAACACATGCCGGATTTTTAGTAGATACCTACCAAGGCAGACAGGTATTAACAAAAAAGATACTTTTTTGTACTGGTTTGGAGGATTTTATGCCTAAAATTCCAAGCTTTAAAGAATGCTGGGGCAATTCTATTCTGCATTGTCCGTATTGCCATGGTTATGAATTTAAAAATGAACCAACAGGTATTTTAGGCAATGGGGACGTAGCTTTTGAAATGGCTAAATTAATAAGTAACTGGACAAAGCAGTTGACAATTTTTACTAACGAAGCAGCTAATTTTAAGGAGGAGCAATTATATTGGTTCAAACAGATGGAAATTACTTTGGTACAGAAAGAGATTCAAAAATTCTCTGAAGTTCAAGGTCAAATTGGGAAAGTTATTTTACAAAATCAAGAGGAGCATTTGATCAATGCATTATATGCCAGACCTGTTTTTCAACAAAAAAGTATTTTACCAGAGCAATTGGGTTGTCAATTGAATCAGGCAGGTTTAATCGAAATTAATGAATGGCAGCAAACCACTATAAATCATATTTATGCAGCAGGAGATAATTCAAATCCACTAAGATCAATTGCTATGGCTAATGCTTCCGGTTCAGTGGCCGGTGCTTTTATCAATAAAGACCTTGTGGAGGAGGAGTTTAATATGAACTTTATATTACAATCATAAAATTATGTTTACCCTATTTAAATCTAAAGTTAATTTCTTTTCATCAACCACTATAGCTGATATTACTGAAAATTTTAATCACCCAGATTACAACTTGTTGTTATTAAAAAGGCCTGTGAATGCCGATATTTTACATTATATCCAATTTCTATATGCAAGTCCTTTTCGGAAAATAGAATTTCATTTAGACAAAGATCTTTTAAATGAGCAAATATTTTCTGATTTAAAGGACTTACTACCTTTCGCTGATTTAATATCCGAAAAGCCTTTATTGAATGACCTTTTTTTTCTCGCTGAGAATTTCATGGAGTTGGCTAAAGTGAGTAAGCTGAGATTGCACTTAAGGGTAATTACTGACGATGCCTGCCGTAAATTCCATGTTGATGGCTACGAGAACAGGTGTATTTGTACCTATGATGGACTGGGTACAGAGTGGTTAATGGATGATAATGTACGAAGAAAAGCCCTAGGAACTGAAAATGAACAAATTGTTAAAAATCAGGATGGAGTGCAGAAAATGAATCCTTTTGAGGTAGGTTTTTTAAAGGGTGAGAATTTTAAAAACCCTAGTGGAAAAGGTGTGATTCACCGTTCCCCTGAAATTGAAAGCAAGGGATTAAAAAGATTTGTTGTAAGGTTAGATGTGTAATAATTACCCCACATAAACTCCCAGCTGGAAGTTATTGAACTTAATATTCCGATTTTGGAATGCACTCCTTAGGCTTCTTCCCAATTTAATTTTATTTCTAGTTTTAAATTATGCTAGTATTATTTAAATTAAACTTAAGTTATTGTTAGAAGTATTCATCAATTAATTCGAAGTACCATGGAAACCAATGAATTATTAAGGGAACAAATATTTGAGATCATTAAAAACCAAATTAAAGCAAATGACCCACCTGAAACTAAAGCAACTTATGACAGGTTACGGAAAGAGGGATATGATGATTTTACAACCAAACAATATCTTGGACAATGTGTAGCAGTTGAATTATTTGGGGTACTCAAATATCAAAAGCCATTTGACGAGAAGCGTTATATTAAAAATTTAAAGGCATTACCCAAAGAACCTTTCGAGGAGGGTTGATTGTGAAGACATGCTATTTTTTTTGTTAATATCTTTTGTAATAAACTAATGACAAGGCTCATTTATTTCAGATGCTAACCATACAATCGTTCTGATAAAAGAAAGTACTGTAAAAGTTAGTTTTATTTAAGTTAGATACCAATCTTTCCATGGGTGAACTCCCTCTCTTATGGAAGAGAGAGCCTGCCAGCCTTTGGCTGGGCTGGGGTGAGTTGATTTAAAAGATCTCTGTTTTTTGTGAAGTGTTGATATTTATAGCAGGTTAAGCAAATCTTAAAAAGAACTTATAATTCTTAAAATTTAGGAGTAAAATATAGTATTTTATGATACCTGCCTCATTACAATATACTATTTTTTGAGTAATTTAGTTTTAACTCTTATATTAGTAAATGTAAAGGCAATAATTGTAAGCATTACATTAACATATTCAGAAGTTTTTTAATTTGGAATCATTAAATAATGGATAGACAAAGCTTAATAAATCGAACTATTGGAACATTAGAAAAATTACCTCAAGAGAAGCTTAATGAGATAGCTGATTTTGCCGATTTCGTATTAAAAAAATATGAAGATCAAATTCTTCAGAAAGGAATTGATAAAATTGTTGCTGAATCAGATAGCTTTGCCTTTTTAAATGAGGAAGAAGACTTGTATGATGAGAGTGATTTAAAGGTTAAATTCTAGTGAAAAAGGGTGACCTAATTTTAATTCCTTTTCCATTTACTGATCTTACAGGGAGTAAAAAAAGACCTGCTTTAATACTTAAAGAAAGTAAATTAGATGTTACTGTATGTTTTATTTCCACGCAATTGCACCTACAAGAATCTTCAGATATGCAATTACAGCCTAATCCAAAAAATGGATTAAAAAAGAATTCTTTGTTGAGGATAGGAAAGATCGCTACAATTGATAAATCTTTAGTAATTGGAAAATTAGGAGAATTGTCAAAAAAAGAAATACAGGAATTAGATAGCTTATTGATCAAAATTTTTGATATTAATCTTTGAAATATTTTCAAAAACGAATAATTTTCAAGTACGAGCCAAGCTACTTATCTTATTTATACGTTAAATCTAAAAAAAAGAGCTGTGAAGGATTTTAAAAAGTGCTAATGTCGGTACCGCATAGCTGTCAGACATGGTGCTTTAAATAATACTGCCAACGTAGCAAGTACTAAAAACCATACTAAACTTAGATGTCTAACCTTTGCAAGGTTACATCTATAGCATTTTGCCAAAGCCTAAATCACTCTTTTATTTTATAATTACATAAGTATTTGCTATTATTGTTACCATGCAACAAGCATGGAACAGATATGCATTTATTCGCTTTACGCTATTTATGGCGTTAGGTGTTTTGGTTGCTGTTTATATACCCATATATCAGTCTTATTTACTCATTATTCTTATTTTCCTAACTTCTCTTTATCTCATTTTGCAGTTTGCAAGAGGGGTAAAATTCGGAGGCGGACAATCTATTATTTTCAGCTTCGTAGCTTTTGCTATCTGTTTTAGTTTTGGATATCTCAATGCCCACAATCAGGCTGAAAAATATGATACTCAACATATCTATAATCTATCTCCAGAGAATGCTTTAGGATTTAAAGCCCTTATAATAAATAGCGGTAAAGAAACTAAGAAAACTTATGGGTATAAAGTGGAGGTTTTAGCTTTAAAATCTGAGAATCAATGGACAAAATCAAGCGGTAAAGCAATTCTATATTTGCAAAAAGACAGCCTTTCTCAATCTTTGCGCTACGGGGATGTAATTTTAGTAAAAGGTAGATTAGGAGAGCTTTCTGACCCCAAAAACCCCGGAGAGTTTAATTATAAGCAGTTTTTAGGATATGATCAGGTCTACCATCAACAATATATCCCCCAAAACAATTTTATACTATTAGATAGAGAGCAAGGTAACGCCATCATTTCTGCTTCCATTAAAACAGGACAATTTTTGGAAGCTCAACTTGAAAGGTATATTAGAAGCCCAAGATCCCTTGCCATCGCAAAAGCTTTAACCCTGGGAATCAAAGATGAATTAGACAATGATTTGCGCAATGCTTATGCTGCAGCAGGTGCCATGCATGTTCTAGCTGTAAGCGGACTACATGTAGGTATTATCTTTTTAATTGTAGCTACAATTTTCAAAAAATGGAGAAACCATAAAAAGGGAAGAATAGCCTTTGCCCTCATAAGCCTTTTTATTTTATGGTTTTATGCATTTATCACGGGTTTATCACCTTCTGTACTGCGTGCTGCCACCATGTTTAGCTTTATTATTATAGCGCAAGCGATGAAACGAAGAACCAACATCTATAATACTGTTGCCGCTTCAGCCTTTGTTTTACTATGTTTTAATCCCTATTTATTATTTTCTGTTGGATTTCAACTGTCGTATTTAGCAGTTTTAGGGATAGTGTTTTTTCAACCAAAGATTTATAAGTTACTACAATTTAAGCATAGCCTGGTAGATAAAATTTGGGCGATTACTGCTGTTTCTATAGCCGCACAATTGGCTACTGCTCCTTTGGGTTTATTATATTTTCATCAATTCCCTACCTATTTTTTTCTATCCAATTTGGTGGTAATTCCTGCTGCTTTTATCATATTGAATAGCACATTGCTTTTATTGATCAGTGCTGCTATTCCAGCCATTGCTCAAGTTTTAGGTTTAGGGATAGATTATTTTATTCAAATAATTAATTATTTGGTTTTCGGATTGAATATCTTCCCCAATAGCTTAATTGATGGCATTTTTATCTCCACACCTGAGGCTTGGCTCATTTATTTGATAATTGGATGCTTTGCTTTACTGATTACTTACAAAAAAATACAATTTTTAAAAGCGGCCTTAGTAATTTGTCTTTTATTATCTTCTTCCATTATCGCCAGGCAGTATAATAACTTTAACAGCAAAAAGCTTACAGTTTATGATACCGGTAAATCAGAATCTATTGCTGTAAAGGCAGGATTTCAGCAGTATTTACATGTTTCTGAAGATTTAGAGGAAGATAAAAATAAATTAAAATTTCATATTTACCCCAGCATTCTACAAGCCGGAATCATCAATTTTAGACCTGATGAGTTTAAAATTACAGCGCATGAAGTCCCTTTTCATCAGCTAAAGCATTTTCAAATAATGGTTTGGCAATCTAATAAGATAGTACATTGGGTAGAGGAGCTACCTAACAATTATAGCATGGATAACCCTTTGCCTATAGATTATTTAATTATTAACCACAACTCAGTGACTAATCCGGAACAGATATTCAAAATTTTTAAGCCTAAATTGATAATTTTAGGATCTGGGAACACCTTTTATAATATTCAAAAGTTAAAAGTTTACTTTGAAGCTGAAAATATCGACTTTTACGATATTACTGAAAATGGAGCTTTTGAATTAAAATTATAAGAATGGAATTTACGCAAGTAGAAGTTAAAAATAGAGTAGGATACATCACCCTTAATCGGCCTGAAAAAAGAAACGCACTCAGCTATGAATTTGTTGGAGAGATTAAACAAGCCTTTGCGGAGTTGAAGAATAATGCGGAAGCAAAAGTCATTATTCTAAAGGCGGAAGGAAAAGCCTTTTGTGCAGGAGCAGATTTAGCATATATCCAGGGACTACAAAATAACACTTACGAGGAGAATTTAGAAGATTCTAATCACCTGAAAGAGCTTTTTCATACCATATATACTTATCCGAAGGTTGTTATTGCGCAAATTCAGGGTCATGCATTAGCTGGGGGATGTGGATTGGCTACCGTTTGCGACTTTTCTTATACTGTTCCTGAGGCTAAATTTGGTTATACAGAAGTGAAAATCGGGTTTATTCCGGCTATTGTAAAGGTGTTTTTAATCAGGAAAATAGGAGAGGGGAAAGCTAAAGAATTGTTGCTTTCAGGACAGCTTTACACGGCAGAGCAAGCTGAGAAATTTGGATTGGTCAATGCAGTAATTCCTGCGGAACAGTTGGTAGAGCATGTCGAAAAGTTTGCTCAACTACTCATTACTCAAAATTCGGGTCAGTCTATGGCTTTCACCAAGCAAATGATTGCTGAGGTACAAGAAAAGGGACTAGAAGAAGGCTTACAATATGCTGCTGAACAAAATGCTAAAGCTAGAGCATCGGAAGATTGTAAAAAAGGCATAGCTGCATTTTTAAACAAGGAAACGCCTGTATGGTAGGGTAGTATTTTATTTTATCAGGGAAAATCGTAAATTAAACTACTTAATTGATTTCAGCGTTCTTATAATTAAATTATGATAGAAACAGTGAACATAAAGGATATATCAGGTGAACGATTTATAAGAATACCTGCAAATTTCAAATTTCAAGGAGATAAAGTCTATCTTAAAAAATTTGGTGATGCGTTGTACATAATACCTTATGACAATCCTTGGCAAAGTTTATTTGATAGCTTAGGAGAATTTTCAGATGATTTTATGGAACAACGAAATCAACCTATTATTGATAACAGAGATACTATAGATTAATGAAATATTTATTGGACACCAATATATGTATTTACATTATCAAGGAAAAACCTATTGAAGTTGTCAATAAATTTATCTCAATTGATTTCGGTGAGATTGGAATTTCCTCAATTACTCTTGCTGAATTAGAATATGGTGTTAGCAAAAGTAAATTTCCCGTAAAGAATTTAGAGAACCTTCGTAAATTTATTCTCCCTTTAGAAATTTTAGACTTTGGATTAAAGGCAGCTGTTGAATATGGTAAGATAAGAGCGGCACTTGAATCCATAGGGAAGCCTATTGGCGCTTTAGATACTTTAATTGCATCACATGCAAAATCAGAGCAGTTAATTTTAGTGACTAATAATTCAAAGGAATTTTTAAGAGTAGAAGGTTTATCTGTCGAAAACTGAGTTTCATAATTTATCTTTCCACAATCCATGCAAAAACCTTTAGCCAGTGAAATACTAAAAAAGTATTGGGGTTATGCTGCCTTCCGCAGCATGCAGGAAGATATTATTGATTCTGTTTTAGCAGGAAATGATACGCTGGCCTTACTTCCTACCGGTGGAGGGAAATCTATTTGCTTTCAGGTGCCGGCACTTATGAAAGAAGGCTTGTGTTTGGTGATTTCTCCTCTTATAGCCCTTATGAAAGATCAGGTAGAGCAGTTAAAGAAACGTCAAATTCCTGCAGCAGCCATTTATTCCGGGATGACCCACCGTGAAATTGATATTCTATTGGATAATGCCGCACATGGTGCATATAAATTCCTCTATATCAGTCCGGAAAGGCTTAAAACAGAGCTATTTTTAGAAAGAGCTAAGAAAATGGATATTTCTTTGCTGGCAATTGATGAAGCGCATTGTATTTCTCAATGGGGTTACGATTTCCGTCCTCCTTATCTTGAAATAGCTGAATTTAGAGAAAGTTATCCTCAAATTACCTGTATAGCTTTAACAGCCACTGCCACAGATGAAGTGAAAATTGATATTCAGGAAAAGCTAAATTTTAAGGAGGGAAATGTTTTTCAAAAAAGTTTTGCCAGAGATAATCTCTCTTATTCTGTTAGAAAAGTAGAAAATAAAGAAGCTAAACTCATTGAAATTCTCAGTAAGGTGCCTGGCACGGCAGTGGTGTATGCTCGAAATAGAAGAACCACGATGGATTTGGCTCAAATGCTGCAAAAAGCAGGCTTCAATGCAGATTTTTACCACGCAGGATTAACCCAAATGGAGCGCAGTGCCAGACAAGATGCATGGATTAAAGGGCAGATTCGTATCATCGTTTCTACCAATGCCTTTGGTATGGGTATCGATAAATCTGATGTGAGGTCAGTGGTTCATTGGGAGATGCCGGATAACCTGGAAGCTTATTATCAGGAAGCTGGTAGGGCTGGAAGAGATGAAAAGAAAGCATTTGCTGTGGCGCTTTATCATCCTCAGGATTTCGTTGAGATGGAGAAAAAACTGCATTTGGCGCATCCTGAAACTGCCTATCTGAGGAGGTTATATCAATCACTCGCGAATTTTTATAAAATAGCCATTGGTTCAGGGGAAATGCAAAGCTATCCTTTTGATATAAAAGCCTTTAGTGAGCAAACTAAGTTAGAAGCATATGAAGTATTTCATGGTCTTAAAATCTTAGAACAAGAAGGCTTTATTCAATTGAACGAACATTTTTACAGACCATCAGGCATTCATATTAATTTGGACTATAAAGCATTATATTCTTATGAAATTGCCAATGAAAAGTTTGAGAAAATACTCAAAACGCTCTTAAGAATTTATGGAGGTGAGCTTTACCAGCAAGTGGTATTTATTAATGAGATTCAGATCGGTAAAATTGCTGAATTAAATACCAAGCAGGTTTTTACCCAGTTGAGTTATTTAGATAAAGAAGGCGTATTGGATTATACTCCGCAGTCGGAGCAACCGCAGCTCACTTTTTTAGAGCAAAGGTTTGATGCCAATAAATTGCCTTTAAATGAAAAGCGATTAAAAGACCGTAAGCAATTGAAATTTGATAAGCTAAAATCAGTTCAGTTGTATGCTGAGAACGACAAATTTTGCCGTACACTCTCTTTATTAAAATATTTTGGAGAGCAAAAAGATGAAACTTGTGGAGTTTGCGATATTTGTTTGGCTAATAAAAAATCAGATCCAAAAATTACTGAACTCAATCAGCAAATTTTAGAAATCTTACAAAAAAGCCCCTTAAATTACCGTGATTTAGCTGCTCAAATCAAAAAGTATTCTGAAGAAAAAGTGATTGAAGCCATCCGAAATCTGGACGAAACAGGAGATCTTAAAATGGATAAAACGGGTATGGTGAGTTTGGTTTTATAACGTATAATATCCCACCAACTTTTCTGCACCTAGTTGAGAATCAAGTCGGCACCTCAGGGAGGTCAGACTTGTTTTCTATGCTAAAAAGGCAGCTTGCAGGTTTGGGCCCTCAGCCTGCTAATCTAAGATGTCTGACGTTTGCAACGTACCGACATCGATTGAAAGATCAGGAATCAGTTTTTAAATTACTTTTTTTGTGTTTGTTGATTAGCCCAACTGCTTTAACAGTTCAAAGCTTTTCCTTTGCGGCTTAGCAACTCTGCGAGAGTTTTTATTTTGTCATGCCAGAATAGTCTTATCCCACCAACTTTTCTGCACCTAGTTGAGAATCAAGTCGGCACCTCAGGGAGGTCAGACTTGTTTTCTATGCTAAAAAGGCAGCTTGCAGGTTTGGG
>JBBSPJ010000085.1:0-13330 GCA_038258905.1 Cytophagales bacterium | reverse complement strand
TTCTGATCCTGAAATGTGGGTAATGCTATTTATTATTCCATTGCTCGTACAATGGTGGAGCACCTGGTACCCTGGAGCTGAACCTGGTGGTGGTGGTTACATAGCCCAAAGAATGTTTGCCGCTAAAAATGCTGATCATTCCATAAAAGCAGTTTTATTTTTTAATGTGGCGCATTATGCCATCCGACCATGGCCCTGGATTATTGTTGCTCTTTGTTCTCTAATCGTTTTTCCAGATTTAATGAGCTTTCAGGAGGCATTCCCAGCTGTAAACGAAGGGGTGGCTTCTCATGATATGGGCTACCCAGCCATGCTCACTTTCATACCTGCCGGACTACTTGGATTGGTCATAACTTCTCTGGTAGCAGCTTATATGTCTACTATTTCTACCCATTTGAACTGGGGATCTTCCTATTTGGTAAATGATGTTTACAAGAGATTTATCAATAAAAATGCAACTGATAAAAAGCAGGTACTTTTAGGCAGACTGCTCACCATTATTTTAATGATTTGTAGCATGCTTATGGCGCTGGTTCTACAAAATGCACTCCAAACTTTTGAAATTTTATTGCAGATAGGGGCTGGCACTGGACTAATATTTATTCTTCGCTGGTTTTGGTGGAGAATTAATGCCTATAGCGAGATAGCGGCAATGATTGTTAGTTTTATAGTAGCCATATATTTTGCACTTGCTCATGAAAGTCTTGAATTTTCTCCTTTACTTGCCTGGCAAAAATTATTAATAGGAGTAGGAATCACTACACTAGCATGGATAATAACCAGTTATTTAAGTCCTCGAACTACCGATAATCAATTAGTAAAATTCCTTCAGCAGGTAAACCCCGGAGGACCAGGCTGGAAAAAAATTACAGAACGTTTTAAAGCAGAGGGTAAATTGAAACTCCGTGAAGAAAAATGGAAAGTACCCACTGGTATTATTTGTATGATTGCAGGGAGCATTGGAGTTTATTCCTTTCTTTTTGGTACCGGCATGCTGATTTATAGTGACTGGTGGCAAGCAATTTCATTATTATTACTAAGCGGTTTGTGCGGAATAGTTATATTCAAGTTGTATCCCAAAATTATCGCATAATTTCAATTTACTTCATTCCCTTAGGATTAAATGTAGGTATTTACAATAATTCAGTTTATAATTTCAAATACTAAAAATAGTATACGTAAATTGTTTCTTAATAAAATACATTTTTCGGCATAGTTTTTGATTTACAGTATTAAAAAAACAAAGCCTATGAAAAAGCCAATATATTTAATTTTAGCAATTTTTATTTTAAGCAGCTGTACCGTTATACGGCAAGGTGAAGTAGGGGTAAAACGTAAATTTGGGAAAATTAATCCTAATCCTTACTATGCAGGTCTCTATGGTATTAATCCATTTACTACAGTTATGATTAAAACCCCAGTAAGAACTATGAATTTGGAAGTAGACCTAAGTTTACCTAGTAAAGAGGGTTTAACCATCCAATCTGAAATCTCTATTCTTTACAGAATTAAACAGGAGGCTGCCCCCCAAATAATTGAAGAGATAGGTCCCAATTATGTAAGTAATGCCATTTTACCGGTCTTCCGATCTGCCAGTTCAGATATTACAGCAAATTTTATGGCGAAGGATATGCATTCAGGCCAAAGAAGTATTATTGAAAACAGAATTAAGGAAAGAATGACTGAAGTGCTGGGAGATAGAGGTTTTATTATAGAAGAAGTTTTATTAAAAAGTATAGTACTTCCGAGAGAATTATCTATGGCCGTTGAAAGGAAATTAAAAGCAGAGCAGGAATCCATGAGCATGGACTTCATCCTGGAAATTGAGCGCAAAGAAGCGGATAGACGAAGAATAGAAGCAGAGGGTAACAGAGATGCTCAGAAAATTTTAGCAGAGGGTTTAAGTGATGCTATTATTCAATTGAGAAGTATAGAAGCTTTTAAAGCATTAGCCGAAAGCCCAAATGCTAAAATCATCATTACAGATGGTAAAACACCGATGTTAATTCCAGGTGCTGATTGATTGGTTTCCTGAACAAAAGAATATGAACCTCCATTTTGGAGGTTTTTTTTGTGCATTATATTTTTCAGGATACCATTAAAATAATTACTGTATAAAGCCGATAATAATTTATTAAATTGGGTATAAATTGGACTCTATTATTAATCAATTATTAAGCTATGAAAAAATTACTCGCCCTCTTTACTTTACTTCTTTATATTAGTGGTGCAGCTAAAGCCCAGAATAAAACGGCCCTAGATTATTTAGATGTTTTTGAACTTCAATACGTGGGCGACCCGCAAATTTCTCCTGATGGAGAAAAAATAGTGTATGTCCGCAATCAATTTGATATCATGACTGATCGCAAATACACTAATTTGTGGATGATCGATTTCAGTGGAGAAAATCATATGCCACTCACTTCCGGGAAAAAAGGGTATAGTAGTCCGACATGGTCCCCCGATGGTAAAAAACTAGTCTATGTTTCTGCGGAAGAGGGTAGCGCTCAAATATTCATCCGATGGATGGAATCAGGACAAACAGCTTCAATCACCAACCTAACAGAGGGTCCAGGCAATATTACTTGGTCACCGGATGGGCAATACCTGGCTTTTAATATGAGCGTAGCAAAAGAGCAAGAGAGTTTTGGTAAATTCCCATCTCCGCCAAAGGGAGCGGAATGGGCTTCTCCGGGTAAAGTAATTGAGGATGTTTCTTATAAATCAGATGGTAATTTTTCTTTTTTGGAACCTGCTTTTACTCATGTTTTCATAGTTTCTGCTGAAGGTGGCGCACCAAGACAATTAACATCAGGTGATTTTAATCACTCTGCACCTTCATGGACAGCTGATAGAAAGTATTTGGTATTTTCCGCCAATCGATCCGAAAATGCAGATTTAGAACCCAATGACACTCATATTTTTAAATTGAATATTGAAACTCAGGAATTAACCCAACTGACAGAGGGAAAAGGACCCCATCAAAATCCTGTTGTTTCACCAGATGGCAAATCAATTGTTTATACGAGCTATGAGGATCGGTTCGTAGGTTATCAACTAGATCATGTTTTTGTGATGGATATAAATGGTAATAATGTAAAAGAGTTAAAGCATGGATTAGATAGGGACCTAAATAACTTTACATGGGCGAAAGACAATAAAAGCTTATTTGCTTATTATGATGATAAGGGCAATGGAGTTTTAACTAGGCTAGGTCTGGATGGAAAAACCATTACTATTACTCAAGGTATTGGTAACGGATCTTTTGGCCGACCATATGCCGGAGGAAGTTATAGTATTTCCCAAAATGGCAGATACGCTTATACAAAATCTGATACCCAGGCACCCGGAGAATTAAGTGTTGGACATTTCCCAACTAAAATGGCGAATCTTACAATCACCAATCTAAATAGCAATTTCTTGAAAAGTAAAAATATCGGTAAAGTGGAAGAAGTAAATTTCTCTTCTTCCTTCGATAAAAAAGAAATACAAGGCTGGATCGTATATCCTCCGGATTTCGACCAAAATAAAAAATACCCACTCATTTTAGAAATTCATGGCGGACCACATTTAGCCTATGGCCCGCACTTTAGTCCTGAATTGCAACTGATGGCTGCCAGAGGTTTTGTGGTTTTATATACTAACCCAAGAGGAAGCACTACCTATGGAGATGAATTTGGCGGTTATACCAATCATAATTATCCTAGTGAAGATTATAATGATTTAATGGATGGTGTGGATATGATGGTGGAAAAAGGATTTGTTAATTCAGATAGATTATATATTACTGGTGGCAGTGGCGGTGGAGTATTAACGGCATGGAGCATAGGAAAAACCAATCGATTCAGAGCTGCTGTAGTGAGCAAGCCGGTAATTAATTGGTATAGTTTCAGTTTAACAGCAGATGGCTATAATTATTACCCTCAATATTGGTTTACCAAAAAACCATGGGAAGACCCTCAACAATATTTGGATCGCTCGCCTATTTCCTTAGTAGGTAATGTCAAAACTCCTACTCTACTGGTAACAGGTGAACAGGATTACAGAACACCAATGAGTGAAACGGAACAATATTATGGAGCTTTAAAGTTGCAAGGAGTAGAAAGCAAAATGGTGAGAATACCTGGTGCGGGTCATGGTATCACCAACCGACCAAGCAATATTATCCGCCATGTGGCATATATTACCGGCTGGTTTGAGAAGTACGAGTAGTAAAGAGTTTTTCATTGAATGTATTATTTATAATTTAGGTTGTATCTAAAACGTATAAACTTTTAATTTATAAGTGAAATTTACATAATAAATACTTATTTAAGTACTTATTATGTAAATTTACACTAAATTTAATACTATGAAAGTTGTTAACTATACAGATTTAAGAGTTAATCTGAAAAAATGGATGGACATTGTTGTAAATGATGTCGAGGAATTGATTATTAAAAGAAAGGATAATAAAGATTTAGTATTAATTTCCTTAGAAGAGTATAACTCTTTAAAAGAAACCACTTACCTATTATCCGGAAAAAACAGGGAAGTACTAATGCAATCTTTGCAAGAAGCTAAAAGTGGCCGGACGGAAGAGCATGAATTAAAAGAGGAATGAAAATTATTTGGACATCTACGGCTTGGAAAGATTATCTATATTGGCAACTAAATGACAAAAAGAAATTAAAAAGAATAAATGAGCTTATAAAAAATTCAATAAGAGACCCATTCAATGGAATAGGTAACCCAGAGCCTTTAAAGCATGATTTGCAAGGATATTGGTCGAGGAGAATAGATGGAGAGCACCGATTGGTTTACACAACTAAGGATGGTAATTTAGAAATAATTGCCTGCAGGTACCACTATTCATTATTACCTGTTACTAATTTTTCAATGATCTAAAAAAGACAAAGCCTGCATACTTTTAAAATATGCAGGCTTTTCTCAAGACCCTATTCTACTTTTTTATAAACCTTCAGATTCTTTTACCCAACTTCTTGCCGCTTCTTCGCTTGGGAAATACTGAATTTCCAAGGTGGAATTTCCGGTCTGCACCTCTGTTAAAGTATCTTCAACTGACATTTTAGCAAAAATATCACTGGAAATAATCACAGCAAATTTTCGATAACCTGCAGGCAAAGCTCTGGAAATCCAATCGGTAGTGGACCATTCCTGATCATCTGGATCTATAGCTCCTAACTCAGCTGTATCACCAATTAAAATGCCCGTTTTAAATTTCTTGAATGCTTCAATTGTTTGATTCATTCCTTCTTTAAATTCCTCGGAAGTAGGTGCTGTAATCCATTTATTATACACTGCATTCAATTCTGAATCGTAATAAATTTCAACGTATGATTCTTTCAAAAATAATTCCATGATTTTCTGTTTTTATATTATTTAAGTTTTGATTTTAATTCTTCAATTTCTGATTTATATGCTTCCTCCTTCTCCTGAAAACGAAGCATTGACTTTTCCATTAATTTATTTCGCTTGGCAATTTGTTCATCCGCACGCTTCTTCTCAATTTCCTTAACCTTTTCCATTTCAGCTTTGGCCTCCTCTAACAGCTCCACCTTATTTTGCAAATCTTTTTGTAATTCCTCCTGCTGTTCATGCATAGCCTGCAACTCTTCCATGTTTTGACGCATTTCTTCATCCTGAGCCTGCATGGTTTCCATCTGATCTTTTGTTTCTAATTCCAATAATCTCTCTTGGGTAATATCCTGCACAACACCATATAAATTCTTAACATTTTTGTTATCATCCAGCTCCGCACGCACAACTAATTTAATATATAGTGTTTGACGATTATCTAGAGGTAGTTCAAACACCTCTTTCCCCTCAAAATCTGGATCATTTTTATCCGCTACCTCTTCAAAAAGAGTACTTAGCTTTACCTGATCTGTTAAGAATTTTTGAATTACATAATTATAGGTTAGTTCTGTACCACCTGTAATAGAGGATGTTGTTTTAAATAAATTGAGAAAGTTTTCATTTACATTGAATGTTTTTTGCAGATAATTAAACTCCCAATTAGCCATTTTAGCAATTCGGAGAGCTACATTAAGCTTTTCTTGTTCTAACTCAAGTTGGCTACCTACCCTTCTCATTTCTTCCTGAGTAGATTCCAACTCTTCCATGTTTTGGCGCATCTCTTCTTCTTGCGCTCGCATTTCTTCCGCCTGTTGCTGACTTTCTTCTAATAGAGAGCGTGTCTTTTCATTGGTTTTCTTTCCAGATATACTTGAAGCAATACTCTCCCCTAATTTCTCTAAAAATTCAATCTGATAGGGCTTAAACTCTTTAAAAGATGCCATCTCTAACATACCAAAAATGGTTTCATTAATTTTTAAAGGTACAATTATTATAGATCTCGGAGGTGCATCACCTAAACCAGATGTTATATGTATGTAGTCTTCAGGAACTTCAGTTATGTAAATAGTTTCCTTCTCAAGAAAGGCCTGGCCTACTAAGCCTTGTCCTGGCTCTATGGTTTTCTGCAAATGCTTTTTTCTATTAAAGGCGTAGGCAGAAATTAACTCTAAAACCGGATTTTCTTTATCTTCATCATTTAAAATGAAAATACCACCCTGATTAGCACCTAAATATGAAACAAGCGTTGAAATAATCTCATAAGCCAAATGCTTGAGCTCCTTATCATTATTTCTTAAAATTTCTACAAATTGAGCTGTTCCCTGTGTTGCCCAATTTCTCTCACGGTTCTCTTCCTCAATTTTGAGCATCTGTCTGCGCATGCTTATTAAGGATTGAGAAAGGCTATCATTTGTATTAGTCTCGCCTTCTAAAATTTTGTATTCTGCATCTAGCTCATTATTTTCAATTTTTTTTACAAAATCTGCCGCATTATTAATTTTATCAATTAATGTATTGACAGTTTGTTGCACTGGCTGAAAAGTAGAAAATTCTAATCCTGATAATTTTTTGTGTTGCTGCATTACTGCTTCATCAGTCAGTTGAGCGCTTAACCTTTTAAAAGGTAATGAAAATTTCGAACGTAATACTAAAGTACTTATTAGAAGGATTATGAGAGAAATAATCAACCAAAATTCATCCCAGTATGTAGTCTCATTTTTTAAAATCAGATAACCTATAATAACAGAAATTGATATTATAATCGGAAATGTATAAATATAGGATTTAAACGAATTTTTCATAATTGGCATTAATTTGATAATTAAGTTAAAGAATGCTTTCCAAGAAAGCACTCTTTTTTATCATTATTGAAAAATTAAAATTTCACAATTACCTTACCTTGGTTCTTTCCATCATACATATAATTCAAGGCTTCCTTTACCCCCTCTGTACCTATAAATTCTTTGGTATCCACTATAATATTTAATTTACCAGAAGCAGTCATTTCCATTAATTTTTGAAGATGTACAGGTATAAGCTCAGGGAAATCACTAAATAAAAATGCTCTAACTGAAGCTGATTTCCACAGTAAATCATGGTAAACCCTAGGACTACTTATCACCTCTGGAGTATCTAATTGATATTCACTTACAAACCCACAAACCACCAATCTACCCAATTTAGCTAGATTTTTTAAGCTTGCATCATACATTTTTCCTCCAACATTTTCAAAAACGAGATCAATTCCATTAGGGTATTCTTTTTGTAAAACCTTATGTAAATCTTCTGCATTGTAGTTAATTACCCTGTCACATCCAAGGTCTTTTAGCATTTGAACTTTATCCTCACTGCCGCATGTTGCCACCACATGACATCCTATATTTTTTGCCAATTGTACTGCAATATTTCCAACACCACCAGCTGCCGCTGTTATTAATACAGTGTCCGAAGATCTCATTTCACCAACTTTTTCCAATCCAATTGACGCAGCTAAGCCTACAGTAATTAAAGACATCATTCCTGGGTCTAAAACTGGAACCGGAATAGCTTCTACCGAATTCATTGTTACAAACTCCCTATAACCTCCACCAGCTTTTATGCCAATAATTTTATCCCCAACTTTTAGGTTATCTACACCATCACCTATAGCGGCTACTTCACCTGCAAATTCAAACCCTAAATCAAAAGGAGGCTCAATATCAGCAAAATAGGCTCCGGCCATCATATTTAAATCTGAGGCATTTACACCTGCGAACTTATTTTTTACGAGTATCTCTCCTGCACCTGGCAAAACCAAATTTTCAGATTGAACTTGCAAAATTTTGTTGAAATCTCTTCCCTTTTCCGTAGCTACGGTCTTTTTGTATTCCTTTGGTAAAGTCATTAATATTTTTTTTTAAGAAGTTTATTATATTTTTAGATAGCCCTCAAAAGGACATATTTTGAGGCATAAAGGTATGGCTATAAATTTCTTCTAAAAATGGTAAATACTGCAATTTATTACATTAGTTGTAAATTATTTAAGACTCGATTGTAAGCAGCTAATCTTAAAATATTTTACCCTAAATCAGTATTAGTTAATGATTAGTCTCTTACGTTTTTCAGCTCCTGAAAGCTTTTTAAGGATAACACATTAAAAATTAAGAAAATAGAATTCCTAGTGTCTGTTATCAAGCACCTCATCCTATTTGGCTTTAGACAAGTGCTACTTCAAAAACATACCTGCCGAGAAGAGGTTTCGAAGTATAAGCTTCAGGCAATATTATTTGTATTACTACAATAAAGTTTTTGTCAATGCAAGCCTAAGGCTAATCGTCCTGTGCCTGATAACCTGTCAATTAAGAAACGGGATAACCCGCATAAGACTTTGGAGCAAACCCAACAACCCATAATGAGAATATTAGAAAATAGTAATTTAAATGATTTTGTTGAAGGAAAGATAATTATAATCTTTATTCTCCATAAACTAGCACAGGTGTTTCTATTACTCTCTCTATCTCTTCTACCTCAAAACCTTTAGATTTTAAATACTCAACTGTTTCTTTTTGTAATTTTCTTTTTACATAATACATTTTTGGCAAGGCTACCAGATCACTTTCCCCAACTTCAAAAATATTAGTATCCAATGCTTCGTTTAGGCATTTCACCGATGATTCTAAACTCAATCCCTTTAATAAAATTCTCTTTTTGAATTGAATATTCAACTGAGAGGTAGCATTATCACTTTCAGATAATCGCGCTTCGCATGAATCTAACCCTGAGAAATATGAAAGAATATAATTAGTCTGTGTATGCGATCTAAAATCAAATTTTAAGCCCGCTCCTTTTAAAAAATAATACAGTATATCCTTTTTTATTTCCTCTATGTCCTTATCACTCTCTACCGTTAGTTTGTACATTTGATCAAAATTCAATTCAGATTCCACTTCTTCAGAAAATAAATAATCGATGATTTCACTAGTTTTCGCAGTTATCTTTAAGGATTTATCGGAGTTAGTGAGAATATTATAAGGCACTATTTCTTTCACTTTGGTGAGCTCAAGTTCAAACACTTCAGTTCTAACTTTATAAGTGTCATCGGCCAGTAAATGAAAAGAGAATAATAAAGAGAATAAGCTTAAAAGTATCAGTTTTTTCATGGTTCATTTGGTTTGTTTTTTAAATGATGATGAAAAAACTAAAATGGTTGCTTGGGTGTAAATTTTTTATTCATAACCTGAGTTCGATGCTGATTTGAAATACATTAAAGTTAAAAGTTTTTGATCAAAAAAAAGCTCCATCCATAAGGATGAAGCTAATTTTGTTCAGCGGAACTTTCAATCTAGTATTTTTTAAGCCACTTTTTCTGTGCTTCCATTCAACCACTCAGGCTTTGTAATTTTCACTTCTGCATCTAATTGGTTTAACATGTTATACAGACCGAAATAAGTTCTGTTAACATATAATCCATGCCTGGAACCTCTGGCTCCATTACTATTTCGTACTTCTTTCATTTTAGAAACACGTTCACCCATAGCATAGATCTCCTCAAAGAAAGCATTATTACCAAAATTGAATACATCGTATTGAAAAGGCTTGCTCAGCATGCCAATCATTTCAGTGAATACACCGCTAAAGATTTTCCTTTCAGCAGGTGAATCCTTCTCATGGAAGAAATCTAAGGCTTTAAATCTTTTATCAATTTCATTTTCGTCTTGCAAAAATCCTGGTTTCAATAAAGCAAAGTAGTTCTCGTAGAAGTCATCTGGAATTTCTTTAATGCAGCCGAAGTCAATAATACCCATTGTGCCATCGTCCATAAACATAAAATTGCCAGGATGTGGATCTGCATGCACTTGTTTTAATTCATGAAATTGATAATTATAAAAATCCCAAAGTGCCTGTCCAATCTTATTTTTTACCTCCTGAGAAGGGTTTGTTGCTAAAAACTCTTTCAAATGAACTCCTTCCAGCCAATCCATAGTAATTACTCTGTCACCAGATAACTCTTCATAGTATTTAGGAAAGTACAAACCATCGATTTTACCGGCTAAAGCCTCAGTAATTTCTTTGGAACGTCTTAATTCCAATCCATAGTCTGCTTCTTCCATCAATTTACCTTCTACTTCACCCATATAATGATCCAATTCAGCACTGCTCATGTTGAATAATCGAGTAGCAAATGGTCTCACCAGCCTTAAGTCTGAACTAATACTATCCGCTACACCAGGGTACTGAATCTTAACAGCATAGGTTTTATTTCCTTTTGTTGCCTGATGTACCTGCCCCATGGAAGCAGCATTCATAGCACTTTTTGTAAACGTATCAAATATTGCATCAGGGCTTTTACCCAAGGTTTTCTGAAAAGTTTTCACCACCAAAGGATAGGATAAGGGTGGAGCACTATATTGAGACATGGTAAATTTATCCTGATAAGCCTGAGGCAGCAAATTCCTGTCCATACTTAACATTTGCGCCACTTTTAGGGCACTACCTTTGAGTTCACTCAACGATTCATAGATATCTTCTGCGTTATCCAAATCTAATTGGGACCTATCCATTCCAGGGTTAAAGGCCTTTTTAGTATAATGTTTCAAGTAATTACCCCCCACACGTGCACCAGTTGAAACAAATTTACTGGCACGCTGAATTTTGGAAACAGGTATTCTTGATTGTTCTTTTTTATCACTCATTATTATCTATTTTGAAACAGGAATTTGGCAAAATCAACCATGCTGTCTAAGGGGCTTTTACCCATTAAATCGAATGCTACATTTACAGCTTTCTCGATTGCAGCATCGGTTTTTTCGAACCCAATACTATCATCTTTTACCCAAAACTGTAAAACAAACATAGTTTGCAACCATAATCCGTCTTTGTATTTATCACCAATCACTGGTCTATCAATTACCTCTTCGGTTTCTTTGGCTTGCAATAATATTTCATCAGCAAATTTTAAAAACCTATGCTTAAAAGCTTTCATGAAGTCCGGTGTACTACCTGGCTTTTTGGCTTGCTTCATATCAATCAATACATAACTCCTATTTTGCTTTAAAACCTCAATTAAGGTGAAATATAAGGCCAATAATTTTTCTCTTGCTGTATATTGCAGGAAGGCTTCCTCAGAATGTAAATTAGCAATAGTTTCATCTAAAAAGGCTAACCAAATATGCTGCCTTAAAGCAGAAAATGAATTATAATGATTGTAAAAAGTAACTTCATCCATTTTCAAATCCTTCATAAATTTGTAAATAGAGGCAGGCTCTTTACCATTTTCCAATACATGATTAATAAATGCTGTATGTATTTTAGCTGCTTTATCTTCTGTTTTACTTGCTTTCGCTGCTGATTGTTTTGCCATTATTTTTATTGATTAATGACTACTGTAACAGAGAGATATAGGGAAAGGTTTTAATTAATCTACTAAAATTAAAAAGCTCTAAAAAAAAGACTTACTTCTCAGAAAAAATTGGTCAAACCTTTATAAAAGAATTTGATTTTTTGGTATACAAACCGACAAAACAGTTTTACAGTTGGAGAATAGATAATGAACGATTTTCTAAGTAAGCTAATCTAATATGACATTCAGCCAACTTTACTTCTGGTATAAATTCCCACTAATAGCTAGAAGATTAACTTCTGCTACTTTAGCTAAATAAATAGCGTTAAGCAGCCTACTTTCAGCCTCTACTGCATTTTGTTGAGATTCTCTTAACTCCAGGGCATTAGATCTTCCTACCTTATATCTATCAAGGGCAATATCAGCATTTTCCTTGGCTACTTCTACATTGGCATTCTCTAATTCGATTAAAGTAATTTTATTTTGATAACTTACAAAAGCAGAGGATAAATCACCAGTTAGTTGATTTTCTAGTTCACGGATAGCAATACCATTATTATCAATTGCTATTTGGCTAATTTGAGTACGTCTTAATTTATCTAAACGATCAAAAATTCTCCAGGACATACTTAGTCCGTAGGTTAAGCCCACGGATTGATTTTGTAATAAAAAGCCTGCTTGAGAATTGAAATTCTGGTAGCCATAACCTGCAATTGCATCAATTTGAGGTAACAATTCGGTGTAAATTGTTCTGTTTTGAGCTATTAAAATTCTCTCTTGCTCCATTAAGGTTAACAACTCTTTATTCCTATTTTGCAAATCAATTATTAAGTCATTTAGCGCTAAATCCTTGTTAATAATGATAGAATCAAGAGCCACCAGTTGTTCGTTAGGATTTTGACCTAAAAGCAAATTAAGGGTTACCATACTTTGCTTCACCACCTCTTCCTGGTTAAGCAAATTAGTTTTATCAGTATTCAAGTCTACTTTTGCAGACAAAAAGTCTATTTTTGAAAAACGACCCACCTCATAGTTTGCTTGTGCAATATCTAATCGTTCCTGTGAAAGTTCAATGGCGGTCTCTAAAACATTATACTGTGCTTGTTCAAAAACCAGCTGATAATAAGATTGAATAATATTGCTCAAAGTGCTTTCTAAGACTGCCTGTGTTTCAAATCTACTTCGATTTCTTTCTATTTGAAGAATTCTATAGTCAAAAAACATTTTGGTTCCATCAAAAATAGTCCAGGTTAGATCTCCTCGGATATTAAAGAGATTTGATTGAGCACCGTCTAAAGTATTGGAGTCTCCAGTACGAAATTGTTGATCTACATTTTCTACATCAAAAGTTCTGGCTCCTGTAATATCTATGACAGGTAAAAAGCCGGAAATAGCATATTCTGAGTTAATCACCGATTCCTTTTCAATATTTCTGGCTGTTTTAATGGAGAAATTATTTTCCAGGCCTATGCTCATAGCATCAGAAAGAGTTATACTTTGGCTATAAAGTGAATAGCTATTTCCTATAACTATTAAAAATATTATTATCTTTTTCAACATAAAAAATTAAGCTTCAACTCTTGATAATCTGGCACGCTTACTGGCCATGTATGAATATATTGCAGGAATTACATAAAGCGTTAGTCCCGTAGC
>JBBSPJ010000084.1:0-13492 GCA_038258905.1 Cytophagales bacterium | reverse complement strand
TCTCTAATTCTTTGTGAATGTCTTGAGTACCACAGATAAATCTAACAGATGACATACCAAATCCATGAGTATCTAAAGTGTTTTTTGCGGCCCCTAAAACTTTAGGGTGAGAAGATAGGCCTAGATAATTATTGGAACAAAAATTCAAAACCTCTTTCCCAGTAGTAGTTTTAATAGCAGCACTCTGCGGAGTGGTAATTATACGCTCCTTTTTATATAAACCTTCTGATTCTAAAGTTTTTAAATCTTCCTGTAATTTAGTTTTTAATGAACTGTACATAATATTTTGATTTTATTTTTTATGCTCAAGCTTTTCAATCTCAATTAAAAATAAAGTATTTAAGCATTATAATTTGTTATATGAATACTACAAAGATACAGGCCATTTGTTGCAATGAAATTTATATTTCATATAAAATTTAATTTTAATCCTTGGCAAAAGACTTATTGACTCATGTAACTTTATTTTACTAAATGAATATTTTGTCTGATTAAGCCTATGATTTTTAATACTTTACTTGATATAATCCATAGGTATTTTACTTAAATATTTACTTATTTAATGGCTAGAACCTTTTAGCCTTGTATATCTACCTCTAAAAATAAATAATTCTGATTGTAATGTTCGGAATCAATCCAATTTGTAGCCTAATTCCATTTCAAATAATTTTACATTTAAATAATATCAGTAAATAATTTATCTGCTTTAAATATTTCAAATAATTATTTCCTGATTAAATCCAGCTAAAATAAATGGAAACCGTTAGCCATAAAATGAGTTATTTGAGTGATCAAATGAATACTTTCTTTGAAAGTAGCAGCTTGCCCATGTTTTTAACTAAAGCAGGTTCCAGAGATGTTTTAGCCTACAATAATGCCTTTAAAGAAAAAGAATGTACATACGAAAAGTTTATACGTGTTTGGGAAAAGGATTATTCTCAAAGTTTAAAGAAAAGTACTTTTTTAATAGAGGTTGACCATTCCATTATAAAGTTTTTAACAACGGAGTTAGATAACGAGGTGGTATTGGTTCAATTAATTGAAGCGGAAAAGGTTAATCTATCTCAGAAGAATATGAGTACAATCTTTCCTTCTGCTGATTCAAATAAGGAAAGAGAATCAGTGTACAATGCTTCCCGATTTAAAAATATTGCAGAAATTGCACCTGTTGGTATAATAATAACAGATGTAAACTTTAAAATCTTATGGTCTAATAATAGTACTGATCAGTTGTTTGGCAAAAAGGAATTATTAAGCCATAATTTGATAGATTTCATTTATATCAAAGATTTGGCAGGTTTTTGGAATCAATTTAAAGCAAATAAACTAACGAAAGAGTTAATAAACTTCGAATTCACCATAAATAACACAAAGCTTACCAAGGAATTTCAAATTAAATGTACCGGAAAAAAAATCATATCAGATGAGGAATTTCCAGATGGTTATGCTTTTATTTTGCAGGATAATACTGAATACCTTAGCTTTTCAGAAGAGATTACTGAGAGAAATTTAGAGCTAAATCAAATTAATCATGAATTAGATAAATTTCTTTACAGTGTGTCTCATAATATAAGAGGCCCGGTAGCTTCGCTTGAAGGTTTATTAAAGGTAATTGAGATTACAGATGTTAAAACTGTAAATGAATTAAAACATCATCTTCGATTAAATTTACGTTTGCTTAATTCTTTTGTGCACGACATAAGTAATGTGGCTACCAATATTCATACCCATGTGAAATTTCAGGAAATAAATTTACACCAAACTATTAGCGAAATCTTGCTATTCATGGATAATATTTATGATACCACCTCTGTGAAAAAGCTTAATTTCGACTTTGATTACAGCTTAATTAGTGACGTCAATAGATTGGCAATGGTCATTAAAGGGGTTCTTAAAAATAGCTTTCAGTATAGAGATATACGCAAGAATAAGCTGGAAATAACAGTATCAGTATCAAAAACTGAGGATTTCCACTTAATTGAAATAGTAGATAATGGAATTGGCATAGATGAAAAAGTGATGCCTAAAATATTTAATATGTTCTATAGAGGCACAGTGCTCTCAACCGGAAACGGAATGGGTTTATATAATTCAAGAGAGTTTTTGAAGAAAATAGGAGGGACTATGAATATTGAAAGTCGGGACAGACATTGGACAAAAGCTAAAATCTATTTACCAATTACAGCTTAAGGTGTTCCATTTCTACCTGCCCCGACTTTTACTATTTAATAATATAATATAGCCCGAATGATGGTGTAAATGTATCTAATCCAAACCTAAATGCATTACTTGATTCTGTTACTTCTTGTCCACCTCCAGTTGGATTAGTACGCGAAATTCTAGAGAAGTTTACTAAATTTACTCCTAAATCTATACTAAACTGTGGAGAAAGTACATACATAATTCCAGATCCAAGTCCAATACCAAATCGAGATTCATTAAAATTTTCCTCAGAAATATTACCGGTAAATCTTACGTCATTCCATGAGGAAAAGCCTATTGATCCTCTTCCATAGATATAAGCTTTTTCACTTAAGTTCCAAAAATAACGCGCTGAAGGAGCAATGCTAAAAGCGTTAAGTCTATTATAGTTCTCTTCTCCAGGATTAGTTCTGAAGGTTGAAAACCCAATGCTTCCACCTATAGCCAATTGGTCCGTTAGAAAGAAATAGCCAGTTGGAGCAACTCTGAAAGCATTTTGATTTTCATTTAGACTAAATGAAAATTCACCTCCTAATAAGGTATTACCTGATTCTAATTGTCCGTAAGATGTTTGGGCAACTAAAATCCCTAAAATGATTAACAGTTTGGTTTTCATCGTTTTCTCTTTAAGATTAAAAATATATTTTATAAATGTATATAAAAACAGTGTAAAAATGATAATTCCCTCAGAAAGTATTTAATAAAACCGATACTCGTATGTGATAGATTTTAAAGAGAGTTAAAATAATTAAATTTTACGGGAAATTGATGAGGTATCAATCACTAGCAATATTTAAATTCGGGGCAGATCATGAAATAGAATAATATTTTCTACCGATTACAGTTTGAAAAGCTGATCTTTTATCTGTCCCGATTCACTTACTTTTTAAAAAATATAATATAAACCAAAAGAGGGTGCAAATGAATTGATTCCAAACCTAAATGAATTGTTGGTAGTTGTCTGGTCTTCGCCAAAAGGATTATTATTGGTTCTAGAATTATTTACAAATCTAACTATGTTTAATCCTAAGTCGATACCAATCTTTGGTGATATCACATAAAGAAGACCTGTACCTAAACCAATATTAAAATCTGTACTATTATAGGTATCTGTGCTTGTATTTCCTGCAAACGCTTTACCACTTCCAAATGTTAAACCAAGTGATCCCTGCCCGTAAACATAAACTTGCTCACTCAAATTCCAGAAATACCTTGCAGAAGGTATAATGCCAATTCTATTTTCCCTTGTATAATTGTCCTCTCCGGGATTGGTTCTGAAAGTTCCAAAACCGATAGTTCCGCCTATAGCCAATTGGTCACTAATAAAATAGTAACCTGTAGGAGATAAGGTAAATGAATTTTGATTTTCATTGGTGCTAATTTCAAGTGCACCGCCCACCATTAAATTACCTGCACCTAATTGTGCATAAGAGGTTTGAGCAGCTAAAATTGTTAAAATAATTAAAAGTTTAAATTTCATTTCTTTTGAGTTTTAGGATTATAAAAATTTATGTATAATAAAACGGTAATAATTAGATAATTATTTTATATCAATAATTATCTAATGTTTATTCCAAAACCAATATTAAGCGTGTTGTAAGTCTGGAAAGTATAATCAATATGAGCAGCTAAGACCCAGAGAATTTTAAATCTGGCACCCACAGTAAATCTGGCCCCACCATTGCCGGTGAAATCTAAAGCAACTGGGTCGGTTATGGTTACAGTTTCTCCCGAACCACCAATTCCATCATCTGTAAAGGTAAAATCACCTCTAACATTAAATTTTGAATTAATTGCATTAAAACCTAATCCTGCATAAGGAGTAAAGAAAAATAATTTCTTGGAGATTAATACCTGTAGAGTAGTGGCATTGGCATTAAACTCTGCAAATTGTCCCGCCTGTTCATCTATCTGATAAGTAGAATTTATTGTATTAAAAGCCAAAAGAGCAGATAGGTCAAATGGTAATAGCTTCATCCCGGGAATCCATTGCTTAATATCATGTTTAACACCCACACCAAACTGCCGAAAACTTACGTCATCAACATTTATTTCTGGAGTTAATCTAATGATAAGGTCTGTATTTTTAATTACCCCTACGCCTAATTGAAAACTTGGAACTGGCACGGCTATTGGACCTGGGAAATTTGCACCAATATTTAAACCATCGGGCACATTAAAATTTTGATTACCTTCAAAACCTATTCCTGCTGCAATTTCCCTTTCTCCTGATGCTTCTAATTGGCCACCCCCTGTATGGTTGCCTCCAACAAAAGTGGGAAGATCATTAGTAGAAGAGCCTACTAATCTTAAATTGTTATAATCAGTTTCATTAAAAGTAAACGTATTGGCACTTGATGGAATAGTTGCAAAACTCAAATTTGCAGTTAAATCAAAACCTAAAGTTTTATGTGGTTTAGCTGTATTATACCATCCACCTGCCATACCATTGCCCAAAGAAGCAGCAAAGGGATTCATGTAATTACTTAAATAAGTGTTGGCATCCTCTACACCAGCTCTCACAATTTGATCAAACTGTTGATTTTGCGCCCTTAGAGGAGACAGTGTATAACACAGAATGCCAACAATAAGTATTGATTTTGTAAACTTATTTTTCATATAAATTCTATTTTTATTTAGACTTTAAAAAGTAAATCCAACCATACTTTATAGATTATTTACTTTTATTTAACTAAACAAAGATAAGAAATTGTGCTCATTGCTGCTCACAGTGTAATATTTTTGTATTTTTTGCAGTCCTTTTTCACCCATTCTTTCTCTTTCTTTCGCTGAAGAAATTAGCTTCGATAAACTTATTTCCCAGTCCTTTAAAGAATTAACGAGAAAACCCGTTTCACCTTCGTCAATAATATCGACATTCACTCCAACAGGGGAGGCCACTACAGGTTTTGCCAATGCCATGTACTGTAATGCCTTAAATCCGCATTTTCCTTTACTCCATATATCATCTGTTAAGGGCATGATGCCAATATCTATCTGATTGAGGTCCTCAATTTCAGTTAATTTATTCCATTTAATAAACTTTAAGCTTTTAAGATCAAAATTTGGAGCAGTATTTGAAATCACTAAAAATTGAAAATTAAATTTTTGCTCAAGGATTTTAATTACCGGAATTATATCCTGAAGATAGTGTAAGGTGGAATGTGTCCCCGTCCAACCAATAGTAATTTTATCTTGTGTACTATTGTTTCTCACCTTGTTTAAATTATGTAAATTTAGCGTATCTATTGTGGTGGGGTTAACAATTACATTTTTATTGAATTGAAAAGCGTAATTTGCTAAATATGAATTACCACAACTAATTTTATGGCTCCATCTACAAATGCTTTTAACTTTCCTCTTCCATTTAACTAACTGCTTAATTTTTCCTTTTTCATTAGGATCGTCCAGCCAGATGGCGTCATCAAAATCATAAATAATTTTCTTACGCCAAATATATTTTACTAACCACTCAAAAAAAGGAGGCCCAAGAGGCGTTGCTTCTCTATGGATAAAAATATAATCGTATCCTGATAACTTAAATAATAAAGTAACCCGCTTTAGAAAGGAAACAAAAACATACCATGATTTGTGGAAATTATTTCCTTCTTGATAAAGAATAGTCCATGCCTTAATAGATAAAAAAGGCGCAATATTATAAGTAATATTATTGTTTTTTAGCGCTTGAAAATACTGTTCAAAGCGGAATCTTTGGCTTGGGGCTTCATTATGTGGATAAGGGACTACAAATAATATATGCTTATTATTCATTATATTCTTATTTCACCTTTACCCATTATAACAGATTCGCCCCCAACCAATACCGATGAAATTTTGGCGTCCTCGGTTTCAATTTTCATATTGATGAAGGAGGCTCTCCCCATTTCAACTCCTTGTTCGCCTGTTACCAATTGATTTACATCAGCCATTTGATAATTAAATAGGTACGAGGCTAATGGCCCATGTGCACTTCCTGTAGCAGGATCCTCAGGTACTCCTATTTGCGGGGCAAACATTCTGCTATGAGTTAATATTTCAGATGAAGAAGTTTCTAAACTAAAGGCCATCACACCTATAATATCTACTTCCTCTAATATTTGGTAATATAACTCATGGTTTAGTTTGAGTTTCCCCATTGCCTCTAAAGATTTGATAGGTACGAATAGAAAAGGGTTCCCACAATTTACAATTCTACAAGGATAATCTTCTACAATTTCATCAGCCTTAATAGACAATAACGATGCAATTAAGCCTTTATCGTTAAATGTTTCTTCAAAGGTAGGTAAAGGCTGATGCATCATGAGCTGTGTGTATTTGCGCCCTTCTTTTTTAAAATTGACTATTATTTGTCCTATTTTTTGTTCTAAAATGAGTTTTTCAGGATTTTTAGGCTGAATTAAGCCTTCATTTAATAATAAAAAACTTGTTCCAATGGTGGGGTGCCCAGCGGTGGGTAATTCTTTTCCAGGTGTAAATATCCTCATTTTAATATCAGCCAGTTTATTTTCTGATGGAAAGAGGAATACAGATTCGGACAAGTTTAATTCCTTTGTTAATGATTGCATTTGCTGGGTATCCAATCCACTTGCATCAGGAAAAACAGCCAATGGGTTACCTCCAAATGGTTGGTTGGTAAAAACATCTAGCAGATAATAGGTAGCCTTTTGAATCATAGTTTAAGCTTTTGATCAAAATTAATTATTTTATGCTTAAAAGCTAAACTATATAGGATTTGAAGCTATAAACTACTTTGAACTATAGATCGTGAACATTTAAATCATAAAAAAGCCCGCTTCTTATGAAACGGGCTTTAAACTTAAAATATATTATATCAATTAATCATCTTTCTTTTTACTGTCCGATTTCTTAGTAGAACCTCCTTTATCGGTACCTGAGATTGATTCTCTCATGTCAGTATCTGCTTGAATATTCTTCATTCTGTAGTAATCCATAATTCCTAAATTACCATTTCTGAAAGATTCAGCTATTGCTTGTGGCACCTGGGCCTCTGCTTCAATTACTTTAGCACGGGCTTCCTGTGCTTTGGCTTTCATTTCTTGCTCTTCTGCAACAGCCATAGCTCTTCTCTCTTCCGCTTTGGCTTCAGCAACTTTTAAATCTGCTGATGCCTGATCAGTTTGTAGCTTTGCACCAATATTAGCTCCTACATCTACATCGGCAATATCAATGGATAGTATTTCAAATGCAGTACCAGCATCAAGGCCTCTTTGCAGTACTAGTTTAGATATTTTATCAGGGTTTTCCAATACGTTTTTATGTGAGGCAGCAGAACCAATTGAGGTTACAATACCTTCACCTACTCTGGCCAAAATTGTGTCTTCACCGGCACCACCTACTAATTGTTGAATGTTTGCACGCACGGTTACTCTGGCAATAGCTATTAATTGAATACCATCTGCTGCCACAGCGGCTACTTTAGGTGTAGTAATTACTTTCGGGTTTACTGATATTTGAACTGCTTCAAAAACATCTCTTCCAGCCAAATCAATAGCAGTAGCTTGTTTAAAACCAAGGGTAATATTCGCTTTATCAGCTGAAATCAAGGCTTTAATAACTGTTGGTACATTACCTCCAGCCAAATAATGTGTTTCTAATTCATTGGTTGTTACTTCCAAGCCTGCTTTTGTTGCAGTAATCATTGATTCCACAATTATGCGTGGTGGCACCTTTCTGATTCGCATAAAAACCAGCTCAAAAAGGCCAACCTTAACACCTGAGAAAATAGCTGTTATCCAAAGGTTAACAGGTACAAAATACATGAAGACAAAGAATAAAACTATGCCTCCTATTACTATAAAAATTAATGATCCGTCCATCTTATTTTATTGGTTCAACAAATATTTGTTTATTATCTATTTTAACAATTTGAATGGGTACACCTGTGCCCACCCATTCTCCTTTACTTCTTACTTCGTAAATCTTGCCAAAAATTTCGGCTTTTCCTATTGGCTTTAAATCAGATATGGTTTTTCCTTTCTCACCTACTTGAAAAGTAAATATGTCTTCATCGTTTACCTTGCTGCTAATCACCGACTTGAGTGAAAACCTGTCCCATGATTTTGATTTGAAACTATATACTACTGCAACCACAGTAACCAAGCCTGTACCTGCAATAGTCCAATAACCAGCACTGTTTCCATAATCATTAAATACCATGAAAATACCAGAAATAGTTAAGACTAAACCTATTATTCCTACTAAAGTGGTGCCTGGCACGAAAATAACCTCAGCTATTATTAGTAATAAACCTGCTAGTATCAGGAAAGAAATTCCTATCATAATTGTTATTTAAATCTTAAAAATAATCAAAAATCAATAAGCTTTTGCAAAAAGCACTCTTTTATTTGAAGGTTTTCCGGAATAAACACATTTCCCTAACTCTTCTTTAGCATCCAGTGGAATACAACGAATAGTCGCTTTTGTTTCAGTTTTAATTTTTTCTTCCGTTTCCGATGTGCCATCCCAATGGGCAGAAACAAATCCACCTTGCTTGTTTAAAACCTCTTTAAACTCCTCAAAGCTGTTCACTTCCCTAGTATTTTCAGTTCTGAAATTAAAGGCTTTTTTGTAAATATCAGATTGAATCAACTCAAGCGTTTCTTCAATGGTTTGTTCTATCCCTTCAATATTTACAGTAGTTTTTTCTTTAGTATCTCTTCTAGCTAGCTCTACAGTGCCATTTTCAAGATCTCTTGGGCCAATTGCCATTCTAAGAGGAACACCTTTTAACTCCCATTCAGCAAATTTAAAGCCTGGTTTATGAGTATCTCTATCATCAAACTTTACAGAAATATGTTTCTTTTTTAAAGAGGATTTCAATTTGTTGGCTAGTTCCGAAATTTTAGCGCTCTCTTCATCTGTTTTATAAATAGGCACAATAACAACTTGTATTGGAGCTAACTTAGGAGGTAAAACCAAGCCTTCATCATCAGAATGAGCCATGATTAATGCACCAATTAATCGTGTGCTCACTCCCCATGAGGTGCCCCACACGTGTTCAAGCCCACCTTCTTTAGTTGCGAATTTTACATCGAATGCTTTTGCAAAATTCTGCCCCAAGAAATGTGAAGTACCTGCCTGAAGTGCTTTTCCGTCCTGCATTAAACCTTCAATGCAATAGGTTTCTATAGCTCCTGCAAATCTTTCGTTGGCAGATTTTATTCCCATAATTACAGGCAAGGCCATATATTCTTCAGCAAACTGAGCATATATGTTAATCATTTGCTCTGTTTCTATAATAGCTTCCTCTTTTGTTGCATGGGCAGTATGTCCTTCCTGCCATAAAAATTCAGCGGTCCTTAAAAATAAACGGGTTCTCATTTCCCATCTTACTACATTTGCCCACTGATTAACCAAAAGTGGCAAATCTCTGTAAGATTGAATCCACGTTTTATAGGTATTCCAGATAATAGTTTCTGAAGTAGGCCTTATAATTAGCTCTTCCTCTAATTTTGCATCGGGATCAACCACTACGCCTTTACCGTTTTCATCATTTTTTAAACGATAATGGGTAACTACAGCGCACTCTTTTGCAAAGCCTTCTACGTGGTCTGCTTCTTTACTTAAATAAGATTTAGGAATAAATAACGGGAAATAAGCGTTTTGATGCCCTGTTTCTTTGAACATATCATCTAATTGCCTCTGCATTTTCTCCCAAATGGAATATCCGTATGGTTTTATTATCATGCAGCCTCTCACATCAGAATTTTCAGCTAAATCAGCTTTTTTTACTAATTCATTGTACCACTGTGCGTAATCCTCGCTTCTTTTTGGTAAACCTTTACTCATTATCTTGTTTTTGGTATGATATTTGTTTCTATATTTATCAGAATGTTTTGAGAAATAAATATATTAATGAAATCAATTTTCTCATAAATTCGTTGTAAAATTAGAAACTAAAAATTAAGTAGCCATGAAAACCTTAAGCTTTATATTATTTATTATAAGCATAGGATTTAATTCCTATCTTGGAAATGCCCAATCTTCTACTCAGGTAGAGGCTGATGATTTATACTTTACATCCTCGGATCGTGAAGTGTTAAATAAGAAGCTAAGAGCTCAAGAAGAGAAAAAAGCGCAGGAGATGAGGAATTCTGGCTATGCTTATAATCAGTTTGAATCTGGAAATGATTCATTTAATTCATTTCAGAAAGATCAAAAAGAAACTAATCAGGAATTAAATAAAACTCCTGAAATAGCGGCATATGATACTACCGCCCAACAAGAAGGATGGTATTATGATGAAAATGCAGCCCGAAGAGGTCAGAATCCAGCCAATGGTGCTCAAGTAAATAATTATTATGGAATGGCCGGAATGGGTATGGGTATGGGAATGAATCCATATATGATGAATCCTTACATGATGAATCCATACATGATGAACCCTTATGGAATGGGTGGTTTTGGAATGTATGATCCTTACTTTGGAGGTTTTGGAATGAGACGTGGGATGACTATTGGATTTGGATTTAACTCTTTTTATGGAGGTGGATTTTATGATCCGTTTTATGATCCATGGGCATTTAATAGCTTTGGTAGAAGAGGATTCGGCTGGGGCGGTGGTTTCGGTAATTATGGTTGGGGTTACAACAATGGTTATAGAAATGGTTTTTACGATGGATTACATTATGGAAATTATAATGGTGGCCTTTACGGTATAAATCGTGAATACACTAGTAGAAACAGAGTAGTAAGTTCAAGTCCTAGAATTTCCAGAAGTAATACGGTAGCTTCGAATACAAGAAGTAATAGAACCACTGTAGCGAACAGATCTTCATACAATACTAGTAGAAATATTGGTTCTGAAAATTCCAGAAATGCTGTAACAAGCAGAACAGCTTCTAATAATAGAGGAACTGTATCCAGAACTTCAGTTAATACTAATGCAAGAAGTACAAGAACTTCAGCTATTGCTTCTAATACCAGACAGAGCAGAACGGACTATGCAGCTAGAACTGCTGCATATACTAATGCAAGGTCAGTGAGAAGTGCAGCTACAAGATTTGATTATAATAGAAATTCAACTATCAATAATAGTAGATCGGCCAGAACTTCAGGTACAGTAAACAGATCAACTACAACTAGAAATCCTAGTCAGTATTATAATAGTTCCAGAACTACAAATAATAGAGGAACTTACTCAAGATCGAGTGGAAATACCAGCACCAGAAATTCTAGTAATTATGGTACAAGATCAGGTAATACCAACTCAAGATCAAGTTATGGTAACTCTTCGAGAGGGTCTAGTTCTTCCTACGGTAGATCGTCAGGATCATCTAGTAGAAGTAGTTCCAGCATGGGTAGATCTTCTTCTAGCTCAAGTAGTAGAAGCAGTGGTTCTGTAGGAAGTTCATCTTCTTCGAGCAGTAGTAGGTCTTCTGGTAGTTCTTCAAGAAGTAGTGGAGGATCAAGAGGTAGAGGTAACTAATAAAGAATTAATAATCACATCTTGAAAAGCGTTTTAGATTTTTTTAAAACGCTTTTTTTTAAATCTTTTTTTAATTAAAATTCAATAGATATGAAAATGATCAAAGTCATTTTTACGGCATCGCTTTGTTTAATTGGTCTACAATTATCAGCTCAACAATTATATACTAATTATGCGATAGATGCTGTAAATTTTAGCCAATCTACCAATTCAGGTACTGCAAGGTTTATTGGTTTAGGTGGAGCCAATACTTCTTTAGGTGGTGATATTTCAAGTATATCAGGTAATCCTGCCGGTTTAGGATTTTATAACAAATCTGCATGGAGCATATCTCCTGTACTGAGAGTAGGTAATTTTAATGCAAATTATGAAGGTACCACCAACAACTCTTTTGGGTCAAATGTTCAGATACCTAATGGAGCGATGGTATTTCATAAAAGATTTGAAGAATATGCAGGATCTAACTGGATATCTGGAACATTTGGAATAGGTTGGAATCAAAAAACATCTTTCTATAATTCAATAGATTATGAAGGGGTTATTGGAACTAGTGGTAATGGAATTATCAATGACTTCACTGAATTTACCTTGCAGCCTTTTTTAAATAATGATGGTGGTTTAAACCTTTACCCATCTCAAAGTGCAATAGAGCCGGATTTTGCTGCCAATCCATATTCAGATTTGGCTAGTTTAGTAGGATTATTGGAAATATTTGATGTTGAGAACGAAGCTGGAAATTACATTGGTTCCGAAGTTGATAGATATGATTACGCAAATGATGGAGGTTATCTCACAACGAGTGCTACTCAAAGAGAAAATGTAATTAGAACTGGTGGAGTAACAACTTTAGATTTGTCTTATGGCGCGAATTACAACGATGTATTATTTATCGGTGCAGGTCTTAATCTGAATTTTTTAAATTTTACCGAAACAAGAACTTTTAGAGAAATACCTAATAATGATATCCTGAATTATTTAGAATTGGAAGATAGAAGAGAAATTTCCGGTGTAGGGGCAGGTGTAACAATTGGTGCTATTTATAAACCAATAAATATTGTCAATATAGGAATATCATATACCTCTCCTACATTTATAACCATGAATGAAATTCAGAATATTCGTTTAGATGCAATCTTTTTTGATGGCACAGAAACTGCTGAAATAATTAACGAAGTACCTAATTATAGTTTTGTAATCCCTCAAAAAATCAGTGTAGGTGGTACATTTTTTCTTAATAAATATGGTTTTGTAACTGCTGATGTGGAAATGATAGACTATTCTACTGCCAGGTATAATAGTAATAGCGGAGCATTTGAAGGGGGTAATCCTAATATAAGCAATGAACTTAAAAATGCTGTTAATGTGAAATTGGGCGCAGAAGGACGATTGGGTGTTTTTAGGGCAAGGGCAGGTTACGCTTATTTTGATAATCCTTATGCTAATATAGCAGGCTCTAATTTCACTCAAAATAGAGATGTAGTAAGCGCCGGAGTAGGGATTTTTAAAAATGGATTTTCAGCAGATTTAACTTACAGCCTAGATAGCTTTAATAACCCGAATATTACACCTTATCAGGGGGCTGGAGTAGCTGAGTCAGACTCTAAAATCTCATCCTTTAGGTTAACTATAGGAAAAGCTTTTTAAGACTTATTAATTTTTAATAAAATATTTAAAGTATTATTATTTAAGCCTGGTATGATTTCATGCCGAGCTTTTTTGTAATATTTAATTCTATGGTTAAGCAAATTATCAAGGTAGGTTTTTACCTCTAAATCTGACTTTAATGGTGTGAAAAGTGGTCTTTTTTCTATTTCTTTTTGCTGCAGTAAATGATTTGTGATT
>JBBSPJ010000083.1:0-13518 GCA_038258905.1 Cytophagales bacterium | reverse complement strand
TTGATTTCTAAAAATCCATCTTTTAAATCACCGGATTCACTTTTCGCCAACATTTCAAGACTAATATTTTGGATAGGAAGTGGTACATCAGGAGATTTTACATAAGCATCCCTAACAGCCAAATTTACTGAGAAAGCCGGCATTTTAGTTTCATTATAAATACCTCTTACGAAACCTTTGAAGTCGAACTCACCATTAGTATCCAGATTTTCGAATCCATCGGCATACATGCCGGGCACCAGAGATAAAATTGACTTGAATTTATTATCTTCGGCAAAGAAATTAATATCCATTTCATAATCATCCGCAGGCATTGCAAAATACCCATTAAAATTAAGCGCAAATTCATTTAATGTTGCCTTCGTTTCTTTAAAAGTAAATTTCATGGCATCTAAATCCATTCCCAATATCATATCGGCTTTTAAGGTTTTATGGTCTACATAAACATCACCACCGTAAGCGAAAGAAAAATCTTCAGCCTGTGTGGTGGTTACCATATCAAATACACTTAAGGTAAAATCGCCTTTACCGGTATGGTTTACCCCTAATAAGGAGAGCGCCATATCTGCTGATTGGTCATAATATCTGATGTTTCCATTTTTAATTTGCCAGTGATCTATACCTATTTCAAATTCGGAATCGGAGGCTGTAGTATCTGATTCATCCTCCGAAGGCTTTGCTATATCGTAATTGGCTGTGCCATCTTCCAGCACCAAAATATTGATGGTAGGCTGGTCTAATATGATGCCTTTTATACGTAGGGGCTCCTGTTTAATAATTGCCATGATATCCACCTCAATAGAAAAATCTTTAGCGGCAAATAAAGTATCGCCTTCAAAAGTGTTTATGCCAGTTACAGACATATCTTCCAACCCTACAGTTAAATTAGGGAAGTCAGGAATTAAAGACACCCTGAATTTATCGGGGTCTATGTTTACTTTGGCATTCACAGAATTATCAATTTCTGTTTGCACTGCTTGAATTATCCTATCCTTAAAGATGATAGGCACCAAAATAATGGCGAGTACTAAAAATGCCAGGATGCTACCAATAATAATTAAAAATTTTCTCATGATCTAGTATTTGTTCAAAATGTATTTGAAACATTTTTTATATTAATATTATCGTCTACGTTGATAACACCTGTAAGTTAACCAATCCTGCTGGTTTTCTAAATCAAAAATCATAACATATTTAAATAAGCGAAGTTTTACTTATCAAATAATAAAAATATGCCTAAAACTTTAAGACTTATACTGGGAGATCAGCTTAATCAGCAGCACTCATGGTTTTCCAAATCTGATAAAAATATTACTTACCTGATGATGGAAATGCGTCAGGAAACGGATTATGTGGTACATCACATTCAAAAAATCACTGCTTTTTTTGCAGCCATGAGAGCTTTTAAAGGATTTTTAGAAGAAAAGGGATTTCAGGTGATTTATTATAGAATTAATGACAAAAACAATCAGCAGGATTTAGAGAAAAATATAAGAGAAATCATTAAAAAGAATGAAATTGAACATTTTGAGTACCTATTACCTGATGAGTACAGGCTGGATGAACAAATAATAGATATTTGTGATAGGTTATCGATAAGCTCCGGCAATGTAGATACAGAACACTTCCTAACGGAACGAATGGAAGTGGCAGAATTTTTTAAGGGTAAAAAACAGTTCATCATGGAGAATTTTTACAGAATGATGCGAAAAAAGCACGACATCATGATGGATGGTTCTCAACCCTTAGGAGAAAAATGGAATTTTGATCATGAAAACAGAAATAAATACAAAGGGGAGGTACCTATTCCTGAAGAATATTCTTACAAAGAAAATGTAAGTGAAGTGGTAGCTGATATTAAGGAATCAGGCTGCAAATACCTGGGCACCATAGAGGAAGAAAATTTTCAATGGCCTATCGATAGAACTCAGGCTTTACAATTTGTAAGGTATTTTGCTAAAAATCTATTAGCTCATTTCGGCACCTATCAGGATGCCATGCACACAGAGGAAAAATTTCTATTTCATTCCAGAATTTCATTTGCTTTAAACTCCAAATTAGTCACCCCAAAGGAAGTAGTAGAAAAAGTAATACACTATTGGCAAGAAGATGATTCCACTATAAATATAGCACAGGTGGAGGGTTTCGTTAGGCAAATAATAGGCTGGAGAGAGTTTATGAGAGGTATTTACTGGGCTAAAATGCCAGATTATGCCCAACTTAATTATTTTGATCACAGCAGAAAGCTACCTGAATTTTATTGGACGGGAGATACAAAAATGAGCTGTATGAGCCATGCTATCAAACAATCATTAAGTGAAGCTTATGCTCACCATATTCAAAGGTTAATGATTACCGGAAATTTTGCATTGCTCAACATGACTGATCCGGCAGCGGTAGATCAATGGTATTTAGGTATTTATATTGATGCCATAGAATGGGTAGAAATTACCAACACCAGAGGTATGAGCCAATTTGCAGATGGAGGTATTGTAGGAACCAAGCCCTATATTTCAAGCGCTAATTATGTGCAAAAAATGAGTAATTATTGCAGTAACTGTCACTACGATCCTAAGAAAAAAACTGGCGAAAAAGCTTGCCCCTTTAATAGCTTGTATTGGAATTTCTATGATGCTCATAAAGACAAGCTAAAGAATAATCAAAGAGTGGCTATGATGTATCGCACCTGGGATAAAAAATCTCAAAAGGAAAAAACGGAATTACTTGAACAGGCGGCCTATTATTTAGATCATGTGGATGATTTGTAAGCGGACTTTACATTTTTTTAGATTAAAATAGCACTATTTTGGTTCAATCAGCATAAAACTTAAATAAATGTTATTTTATTCGATCCAAAAAATAAAATTTTTATTACCTCTATATTATTAATGTTATTAAATTGTTAACTTTAAACTAAAGATAACTTTATTATGTTAACATTAAGTTAATATAGAGATTTTGGCATCTGAAAAAAGAACATATCGACTTCCAACCAAAATGATGCTTATTGTGATCTGCGCAATGAGTACGCTTATTAATATGGCGGCATTTGGCTCGGATTCTATTCTTCTTGATAAGAAAGTTGATGAGGAAGTGGTTGATGTAATTGCTTTAGATTTAACTGAAAATGTTAAATGGAACAAGCTCATTAGCAAATTAGAAAAAAAATCAAACCTACCTAAAGCATATTTTATTGACTATCTTTTTTATAAGACCCACAATATATTACTTAAAAATTATCAAAAGCATACCAATTTTGAGCAAATGTTGCAGTCAGGCAATTATGATTGCGTAAGCGCTAGTTTAGCCTACTCATTAATTTTAGAACATTTTGATATATCACATAGCATTATTGAAACTGACTACCATGTTTTTATAGTGATTAGAATAGATAAACAAGACTATATTTTCGAATCCACAGATCCTATAAATGGTTTTATAAAAAATGAAACTTTGGTATTTGATTATATAGCCAATTTTAAACCCGGAAAAATAAATGTTCCTGTTAATAATATTCAGGGAGGTGTAGAAATGCTGAGTTCCGGGGAAGATCATATTAATTCTATTTACAAAGAAATTAATACTCAACAATTAATTGGACTTCAGTATTATAACCAAGCAGTTAATGCCATCAACTTACGCGAATATGAATTAGCCAAGGAGCGAATGGGACAGGCTATTCAACTATATCCCTCAGAAAGAATCCAATCTGTATTTCAATTTATTGCTCAATTGGAAGAGTAAATTTCCATTTTTCATAAAATCTTAATCTTTTCTTAACGCAACACAAGTGAATTTATATTACTTTAGAAATTCAATATACAACCACTATGAAAAAATTTACTTTACTCTTATTCCTAATTTCATTTTCTTTTATTTACAAATCAAATAGTCAGGATTATACCTTCGATGTGCCTGAAAAAGAGACTTTGGTAATTACTTTCGGTTCTTGCAATAAACAAGATAAGCCACAACCGCTATGGGATGATATAATGGCTCATAACCCTGATTTATTCTTGTTTTTAGGTGATAATATCTATGGTGATACTCAAGACATGACCCTTTTGGAGCAGAAGTATAATATACAAAAGCAGCAGCCTGATTATTTGAAATTTCAAAAAAACACAAATATTGTAGGGGTTTGGGACGATCATGATTATGGGAAAAATGATGCGGGCAAAGAGTATCTTATGAAAAAAGAAAGCCAGGGCTTATTGCTAGATTTCTTTGATGTTTCTGAGAATAGTCCATTAAGAGAAAGAAAGGGTACCTACTCATCAAGTTTGATAAATTGGAACGGAAAAAAAATCAAAATTCTTTTATTAGATGCGCGTTATCACCGAGATCAGTTGGAAAAAAAGGATAGAATATATGTACCCAATAAATTAGGTACCATCTTGGGAGATGAACAATGGAGATGGTTAGCCGAAGAATTGAGTGATAATAGTATTGATTTATACCTTATAGCTTCAGGCATTCAATTTATTGCAGAAGATCACCCTTATGAAAAATGGGCTAATTTCCCCAATGAAAGAGAAAGGCTATTTGATTTGATAGCAGATAAGAAACCGAAAGGGGTGCTTATGCTGAGTGGTGACAGACACATTGCTGAGATTTCTAAACAAAAGTGGAAAGGACTTAAATATCCATTATTTGATATTACATCAAGCGGTTTAACACATACATGGAGTGGCTCTGGAACTCCTGAAGAATATAATCAACACAGAGTAGGGGAGTTAATTGCACAACTTAATTATGGAGTGCTGGAAATCAGTTTAAAAAAGGCAGGAGACCTTTCCATAAGTGCTCAAGTGAGAGGAGATGATCAAATAATTTATTTAGCTGAAGAAATTGATTTTTGATTTCAAATATTTACTTACCGTTTCAAGATATTAATAATTAAGTAAGCTCACAAAACTATTTTTTGTTTGGTACTACCATTAATTTAGTGGTGAAACGATTTTCCATTAGAAGGACCGGCCTTATTCATTTTAGGGATTTTGTATTTCTAATTGGATTAGAAACAAAATGTTTGATCCGCTAGCTAGCGGAGAGTTTTTTTGTTTCCCAATTATAAATGCAAAATGCCGTTAAGAAATTAATACAGCCTTGAATTTTTGTTTCTTTTTGTTCAAGCAAAAAGAAAAGAAAGAGTCTTAGAGAGTATAAGTTTGAGAACTGAAAATAGATAGAGCATTATTGCTAAATTATTTTCTTTAGATGTCCTTAATTTAGTTTTCCATTAAAATCGCAATAGAACCTTTTGTTTTGAAAATAAGCTATTGAGAAAAGATAGTTTTTGAACAAATCTTCATTTCTTCGTTAAATAAGATTATTCATCAATATAACCTTAATGTTTTTATTACTTGTATATTTAGCTGTTGCCTTAGTTACTTCTTTTTTATGTTCTATTTTGGAAGCTTCCTTGTTGTCGGTTCCTGCTTCTTATTTAATTTCAAAGGCAGAGGAGGGTAATGAGTCTGCTAAAACACTTATAGCGCAAAAGGAGAATGTTGATAAGCCACTTTCAGCTATTCTTTCTTTAAATACAGTGGCTCACACAGTAGGAGCAGCGGGTGTTGGCGCTCAAGCTACTATCGTTTTCGGGGAAGCTTATTTCGGACTGGTGTCAGCCATTCTTACACTTTTAATTTTAATCGTAACAGAAATCATTCCTAAAACCTTAGGTGCTAACAATAGTAAAGCTTTAGTAGGATTTACAGCAGCTACACTGAAAATATTAATTGTTATTACCTATCCCTTAGTATTGCTTTCTGCTGTTATTACCAAACTATTAATTCGTAAAGAGCCAGAGCTAACAACAAGCAGAGATGAAATTTCTGCCCTTGCAAATATTGGTACCAAAGAAGGGATTTTTGGAGATAAGGAAAATAAAATTATTCAGAACCTCATCAAACTAAAAAGAATAAAAGTTTCTGAAATAATGACTCCCAGAGTGGTAACAGTTACTGCCAATCAAAACATGAAACTGCAGGATTTTTTCAAAATTGAAGAATATAAGCAGTTTTCAAGAATACCTATATATAGAGAAAATAAAGACGATGTAACAGGGTATATATTTAGAAATGAGGTGTTCGAGAAACTAGCGGAAGATCAGTTCGATTTAGCGCTAAAAGACATTAAAAGGGATATTGTAACGGTTCCATATGCCACTACGCTTTTCATCGCCTGGGACGAACTTATTAACAGGAAAGAGCATATTGCTTTAGTAGTGGATGAATATGGAGGTGTAGATGGAATTGTAACTTTAGAAGATATTATTGAAACCTTGCTAGGCTTTGAAATTGTGGACGAAAAGGACGAAGTGGTAGACATGCAAAAATATGCCATGGAAAGATGGAAGAAAAGACAGAAAAAGGTGGAATAAGAGATTATTCCAATTGTCTTTTTTCATACATTTTTGTAAATAAGAAAACAATTATAAGGATTTAACGATTTAATTAGAGTGTTTTACTTTTTATCGAAAGCCGGAATTGGACAGCATCTTCTGTTCATTATCTTTAATTATTTTTTAAATTAAATCTTAGCATTATCGCTATCATTATATGAGTGAGTCATTAGAAAAATACAGAACAGTAAGGAAACATTCAATTGATATTTGTAAACCGCTGGCCACGGAAGATTTTGTAGCTCAGCCGGTTGCAGATGTTAGCCCCCCTAAATGGCACTTAGCTCATACTACCTGGTTTTTCGAGACTTTTTTATTGGTAGAGCATATGAAAGGTTATCAAGTTTTTGATCCACAATTCGCTTTTCTATTTAATAGCTACTATGTAAGTGCAGGAGAGCGTATGCTCAGACCTAATAGAGGCAATATGACCAGGCCCACTGTGGAGAAAATATACAAGTACCGCCATTATGTAGATCAGGCAATGGAAGAGTTTTTATCATCAGATATTGATAATTCATTGGCAAGTGTATTAGAAATTGGATTGAATCACGAACAGCAGCATCAGGAGTTACTTATCTATGACATTAAATATATTTTAGGCCATAATCCTCTATTTCCGGTTTATGATAAAAATTTTAAGGAATATGAACCAGAAAACCAAAAACAAGACTTTATAACCTTAGGCAAAGGAAATTATAAGATAGGATACGATGGAGACGGCTTTGCTTTTGATAATGAAAGAGAACGGCATGAGATCCATCTGGAGGGAGCACAAATTAGTAATAAACTTGTTACTAATGGGGAGTTTGAAGAATTTATTGAAAGCGGTTCCTATGCAGATCATCAATTTTGGCATAGTGATGCCCGGGCCTGGCTGGAAGAAAGTAAAATTAAAGCCCCTCTGTATTGGCATAAGGAAGCTGGTGAATGGAATCATTATACTTTAGCAGGCTATAAAAAAATTTCAAAAGATGCTCCACTAATGCATATCAGTTTTTATGAAGCATATGCTTTTGCTGAATGGAAAGGTATGCGATTACCCACTGAATTTGAATGGGAAGTGGCCGCAGATCAACTAAAGTGGGGCCAACGATGGGAATTTACAGGTAGTGCTTACTTGCCCTATCCGGGCTACAAAAAACCACCAGGTGCCATAGGTGAATACAACGGCAAATTTATGGTAAATCAGATGGTTTTAAGAGGAGCCTCTTTAGCTACCCCTGCAAATCACGAAAGAAAAACATATAGAAATTTTTTCCACCCCCACCTGCAATGGCAGTTTAATGGTATCAGGTTAGCAAAAGATTTATGAACGATTCAATAAAAACAATTAACCCGGCAGTAGTAGATGCTATAACTGACGGACTCAGCAATAAAAATAAGAGCTTACCTAGCTGGTTATTCTATGATGAGGAAGGTGATAGGCTATTCCAGCAAATTATGGCTATGCCGGAATATTATTTAACGGATAGCGAATTTCAGATTTTTCAAAATCATAAATCAGATATTTTAGAAGTTTTCACGAGAAATTCAATAGGTTTTAATTTAATAGAGTTTGGTGCTGGAGATGGCATGAAAACAGAGGTGCTTTTAAAACACTTTATGGCTCAAAAAGCTAACTTTAGCTATAAACCTGTAGATATTTCTGCTTCAGTCTTGGGGCAATTAACAGAAAGAATGAGTAAATCGGTGCCTGAATTATCCATTGAACCTATAAATAAGGAATATTTTTTGGCCTTAGATACCCTTAATACGGATAGAGAAAATCCTATGATTGTTCTGTTTATGGGAGCTAATATTGGAAATTTTGCTCTTCCGGAAGCCCATCAATTTGTTAAGAAAATTGCAGATGCCCTTCGCCCAAAAGATAAAGTAATGATAGGTTTTGACTTGAAGAAAGATCCTAACATGATTTTAAGTGCTTATAATGATGAACAGGGAATCACCACTGCTTTCAATATGAATCTTCTTACACGTTTAAATAACGAATTAGAGGCAGATTTTAATTTGGATCAATTTATGCACTATCCCTATTACGACCCTCAATCAGGCACCACTAAAAGCTTTATTGTTTCTAAAGAAAAGCAGACCATCAACTTCAGAGCAATTAATCAATCTTTTCATTTTAAAGCCTGGGAGCCTATTCATGTAGAATTTTCGCAAAAGTTTGATGAGGAAATGATTTCCGAACTAGCATCCTTTGCCGGCTTATCAGTAGAGCAATATTTTTATGACGAGAAAAAATATTTTGCTGATGTTGTACTAAAGAAATTTGAATAGTTAATTTCAAAAAAATCTTTTACTTGTTTGCTGTGTAAGTTAATTTCAAAATTTAACTTAGCATCACTAATCATAATGGAATCGGCATTTCAATATATAAATTTCATTGTCTTTAACCTGATATATCAGCCTATGCTCTCCATCAATTCTACGAGACCAAAAGCCACGGTATTTATACTTGAGTGGCTCAGGTTTACCAATACCATCAAAAGGATTTCTTGAAATGTCTTTGATCAGATTATTAATTCGTTTTAGTATCTTTTTGTCAGTCTTTTGCCAATACAAGTAATCGTCCCAAGATTCGTCTACAAAAATATACTTCATTAATCCAAAAGCTCTTTTTGAAAAGAATCACCTGATCTAATTTTTGCAATAGCCGAATCAAGTCTTTGCTCATTTACTTTTGAAGATAATTCATGCTGTGTAGCAGATAATGAGTTGTATTCTTCAATTGACATTATTACTACCCCAGTATCCTTTCCTCTATTAATAATTAGCGTTTCAAAGTCGTTTGTTACACTGTCCAAGTGTTTTTTAATGTTTTTACGAAAATCTGATAGTGTAGTAGTCAACATGTTTTAATATTTAAGTGTACAAATATATGTACATAACATTTGCTACTCAAGTTTTGGTTCATTTAAATGTGTTTTACAACCATTCTGGTATTTATTTAAGGTAATCACCTCGAACACCTTTTGATCTATGATAAATTTCGGATATTTTTGTTTGTTTAATTAAATTATCTAACCCTATAATTATCAATGAAAAACATTTTAATTACCTGTATTTTAATTTGCTGTTTTGTTTCTGTAAAAGCTCAGAGCCAAACAGACACAATACAAATTGAAAAGAAGTTAGGAACGAATTACTTATTACTCGGTGAGAAACTAACTCCTAAACAGTTACTAACTATAATGGAAGTTAATCCCACCGCATACGATTTAATGAAGAAAGCCAAGAGAAACTATGATGCAGCGCAGATTTTTGCTGGTGTTGGAGGTTTTTTCATTGGTTTCCCCATTGGTACTACTATTGCCGGGGGCGATCCAAACTGGTTGTTAGCTGGTATTGGTGTTGGGTTGGTAGGAGTAGCTATTCCTTTTTCTGTTAACTATAATAAAAAAGCAAGAGAGGCCGTGGCTTTATACAATGATGGAATTAGGTCTTTAGGATATCATGAATTGGATATGAAACTAGGATTTGCTGCTAATGGAATTAGATTAACCCTCAACTTTTAATAAAAATAAAATATCCTCACTTAGGCTAATCTAAGTGAGGATGTTATTTTACTCTCCTTTATAAATAAATACTTTCGCTTTATTTTTAGCTTTCATATAACCTCTGAACATGCCATCAGAGTTGAAAGGCATAGTTACATTCCCTTGTTGATCTAATGCAATAATGCCACCAGAACCACCAAATTCCACTAATTCTTCCATTACTACTTCATTGGCTGCTTCTTCCAGTGTTTTTCCGGTATATTTCATTTTAGCAGCAATATCATAAGCCACCACACTTCTTATAAAATATTCTCCGTGGCCGGTGGCAGATACACCACAGGTAGCATTGTCTGCATAAGTACCCCCTCCAATAATAGGCACATCTCCAATTCTACCATATTTTTTATTAGTCATACCTCCTGTAGAGGTGCCGGCAGCTATGTTGCCATCTTTATCTAAAGCCACACAGCCTACCGTTCCAAACTTACTATCTGGAAATTTTGCCATGGCCGCTGCTGTGCCTTCTTTAGCTTCTCTTTCTTTCAATCTTTGTAAGCCATCATATCTTCTTTGATTGAAGAAATAGGAAGGGTCCACTATTTCCAGGCCTTGCTCTTCCGCAAATTGTTCCGCACCTGGCCCCGCCATTAGCACATGCGGACTTTTTTCCATTACAGCTAAAGCAGCAGAGATAGGGCTTTTTATTTTTGTGATACCTGCTACAGCTCCTGCATTACGCGTTTTACCCTCCATTACGGCTGCATCCATTTCATTTTTACCTTCATTGGTAAATACTGAGCCAACACCTGCATTAAATAAAGGAGATTCTTCCATAATTTGTATGGCAGCAATCACTGCATTCATAGCAGGTTCACCATTTTCTAATACTTTATACCCGGCTTCTAAAGCTTCTGTCAATTTTGCACGGTATTCAGCATCTTGCTCATCCGTCATATTTTCCTTTTTTATAGTTCCTGCACCACCATGGATTACCAATGTAATAGGACCTTTTTCTTTTCGGATAGTGTTGTTTTGTTGGCTATTATCAGTGTTATTTTCAATATTTTCTTTTTTAGGGTTTTCGCAGGCAAGCACCAAAAAAAGAAGTATAGTAAAGCATGTGAATAGATATTGTTTTTTCATAGAGTTTATTTTATCAAAATTTAAGAGGGAAGTTACATAATATTGTGTTTGGTAAAAATGAAATCTCATAATAATACAAAGGTTTTACTTCCATAAGCGCCAAAAAATGAATAATTTTCCTACTATTATTTAAATCTTTGATTTATGCGTAAACTTTACATACTATCACTTGCTTTTTTCTCTCTGTTTTTTCTTTCTCAGGTATCTGCTCAAGTCCAAAATAGTCTCTATTTTCTTCAAACATACGATGGGGCAGGTAATCCATTAAAGTCAGGTACAGCTATAATTGCAGATCAGCAAGGCTCCGGAATAACCCATCAGAATATTTTTATTGGAGCAGCAACAGCAAAGGTATTTACTTCGGATAGCACAATACATAATATCTCCACCATTAATGCGCAAAGTGTATTAACGGGATTGGTAAAATTCACGATAGATAATAACCTGACCTCTAAATTTCAACCCATAAAAATTCGTGATGTCAAAGCTAAATCAGGAGACGCTGGTAAAATTTTAAATGCCGTGGCCATTCAGAAAACGGAAGAAAATAGCAGTAGTTTAAGTCAGGCTACTATGGTGAAAGGATATGGCCAGGTATATATTGCTCCAGATAACCTTCAAAATAAAGCAATAGGTGCTATTTTTGTAATTAACAATGAATTGGTGTGTATAGCTTCACCTGGAATTGAAGGCGTTAATGGCACCCTGCTTGTGGATGCTGCCAGTATTTCTGAAATGAAGAGTACAACTAGTGGATTAGCTAATTTTTCAAAAAATTTAAAGACAGGGGAAGATGCTTTATCAGCTTTAAACTATTATGCTAACAGCGATTACAACAAAGCCTTAAATGCTTTTGAAGCCTTTACCCAAAAAAATCCTAAGGAAGATTTAGCTTGGAAATTAGCAGGTTACGCGGCTTTTGAAGTTAATAATTTTGATAAAACAATAGAGCACCTTAATAAGGCACTACAAATTAAATCAGATGCTTACTCTCATAGCACCAGGGCTTTTGCCTACTACCAAAAGAAAGATTACACGAATGCATTGAATGATTTTAATCAAGGGGCTGCAGAAAAAAGAGACGAAGTAAAATGGTATGCCTATAAAGGAATTGCTGAATATGAATTGGAGCAATTAGAGGCCGCAATAGCTGATTTGGAAAAAGCAGTGGCTTTAAATAGTGAGGATCCTCAAGTAGCTTATTATTTAGGGAACTCACTTTTTAAACAGGAAAAATATGAAGCAGCTATTAAAGCTTATGATGCAGCTGTAAAGCAGGAGTATAAAAATGAGCTTTTATTTAATAATAGAGGGAAAGCAAAGTTTTATATCAAAAAGTATGAATTAGCCATAGCAGACTTTACTGAGGCAATTAACCTCAACCCCAATTATGGTAAAGCACTGGAAAATAGAGGCGCAGTATATTTTCAACTCGAAAACTATGAAAAGGCTATAAGTGATTATGGTAAAGCCAATGATTTAGGTGCCAACGATAAGCAATTGCTTTACGATTTAGCGACTGCTTATATGAAAATAGAAGAATATAAGCAGTCTGCCGAATTTTTTACCAAAGCTATTCAAACCGGTTATAATGACGCCAATATTTATGAATTAAGGGGTATTTCTTATTTAATAGAAAATGAAGCTGAAAAGGCAATTGCGGATTTTATTAAAGCAATTTCTCTGGGAGCTAATGATGGCTCAGTATATCAATTGTTAGGTGAAGCACAGTTTAAGAATAAAAATTTCCAGGAATCGACAACTAATTTAGATAGAGCCATTTCATTCGGTATTAAAGATAGCTCACTTTTTAGTTATGCCGCAGAGGCTAATTTAGCACTAGGTAGGAAAGAAGTTGCTGTTCCATATTATGAGAAGGCCTTCGAAAATGGAGCTAAAGATCCAAAACTTCTCTCTAATTATGCTATTGCAGTGTATGATTTAGGTCAAATAGAAAAAGCGAAACAGGCCATTAATAAAGCGGTGTCAGCTGGAGTACAGTCTCCTAAATTATTGCTTTACCAAGGTTTAATTGCAGTGGAGGACAAACAATGGGATACCGCGATAAACTCATTAAGTGAGGCAAAGAGAATGGGTGAAAAAGGTGGTAAACTCTACGAAGGTTTGGGTAAAGCAAATTTTGGAAAGCAGGATTTTGATAGAACCATAGAAAATTTCAAAGAAGCTATCCGATTGGGTGAAAATGCTCCGGAAAACTATGAAAAAATAGGTTTAGCTTATTTGCAAAACAAAAACTATACTGAAACTCTGAAAGCTTTAGGTGCAGCAATTCAGGGTGGAATAAATAATGAGGCAGTTTTAAAAGGAATGGGTACTGCACATTATCATCAAAATAATTTTAAAATCGCTTATGAGTTTTTGCAAAAAGCAGAAGAGCTAGGATCAAAATCTCTTGATTTATATGAAATGAGAGGTATTTCCTACTATGAATCTAAAATGGCA
>JBBSPJ010000082.1:0-13650 GCA_038258905.1 Cytophagales bacterium | reverse complement strand
ATTCCAATCTAAAGCTAAATAATGATCATAATATATATCCACTATCACACCTGAGTAGTGGCGGTAAATTGGTTGTAATCTTTTTTTGCTTTCTAAAACTACAGGATGCGAATCAGTGAAATCATCTATTGCTCTGTGTAAGATTATACCTTGCTGAATTCCCTCGGTAAAATTTATAAATTCAGATCCCTTAATGAAGTCGGCAATGAAATTACCAATGCTTAAATCTTTATTTTCTCCGGAAAGGTATAAATGTGCTAGAAAATTCATTTAGCATTAAGTTAAAGACAATTTTATCAAACACCTCACATTATGCTTATGTTGTTTAAAAAAAAAGTGGAGATTATGTGTAGTTTTCTAAATGAAAGATTTCTTTAAGAAAATTTACGCAATAAAATTTCATAATCCTTTGTATATTGCTAATCACAACAGCATTTGTGTATATAAATGATTGTCTTACAAACTAAGCTAACTTTGGATAAGGTGAAATCTCATCTGGTACATCTGCATCAACTAGCCAAAATTGATGATAGAATTGTAAAAGAAGAGAAACAATATTTGTATGCATTGGGTATCAAAAATGGACTTGACTCAATGCTTGTTGATCAAATTATCTTAGAATCTGAAGATCACCCTTTCATTTTACCTAATAGCGCAGTAGACAGAGCAATCTTTTTGTATGAATACATTAAAATGATGTTAGTGGACGATAAATTAGATGAGCGCGAAGCTAAAATGTGTGTTATTATTGCAGAAAAAATGAATTTGAAAAAATCATTAGTGGGCACTCTAACAAATGATATTGTTTCTGCAGCTGAAGATAATACACCTCCTACCTTAAATGAGAATGACTTAAAATTTTACATAAAGAATGCTAATAATATAACCCTATGAAAAGAATATACCAATTAATACTATGTTTCAATCTTATTTTTTGCACCCTATTTTCCTTGAATGCCCAAGATATTTATATCCATTGTGGAAGCCTAATTGATGTGGAATCGGGTAAGACAAATAAGAAAATGACTATTATAGTAGAGAATGACAAAATTAAAAAAGTAGAGAAGGGCTTTACTGAGGTTCCTGAATCTGCTGAGTTAATTGATTTATCTGATATGACTGTAATGCCCGGATTATTTGATATGCATGTGCATTTAGAGAGTGAAACCTCTAAAGATAATTATATCAAGAGATTTACTTTAAATGAAGCTGACATAGCTTTTCAATCTGCAGTTTATGCTAAAAAAACTTTAATGGCAGGTTTTACTTCTGTGCGAGATTTGGGTGGAACCGGAGTAAATAGTAGCTTAAGGGATGCTATTAATAAAGGCTATGTAGATGGGCCTACTATTTATTCAGCAGGGAAATCTATTGCTACCACTGGTGGCCATGCTGACCCAACCAATGGATATAAAAATGATTTAATGGGTAGTCCTGGCCCAGCAGAAGGGGTAGTAAACAGTCCGGAAGAGGCTAGAAAAGCTGTGCGCCAGCGTTATAAAAATGGGGCCGATGTAATAAAAATTACTGCCACAGGAGGAGTTTTAAGTATGGCTAAAAGTGGGCAAAACCCTCAGTTTTTTGAAGACGAATTAAAAGCTATAGTGGAGACTGCTAATGATTACGGAATGCTTACAGCAGCACATGCGCATGGAGATGAAGGCATGCAGCGCGCAATTAGAGCAGGAATTAAAACTATAGAACATGGAACCATGATGTCGGAAGAGACCATGGAACTGATGAAAGAATACAATGCGTTTTACGTGCCAACTATCACTGCTGGAAAAAGTGTAGCAGAATTAGCGGAAATAGAAGGTTATTATCCGGAAGTGGTAGTTCCCAAAGCAAAAGCCATTGGGCCTAAAATTCAGGATACATTTGGTAAAGCTTATAAAAAAGGAGTGAATATAGCTTTTGGTACCGATGCAGGGGTATTTATACATGGTGACAATGGAAAAGAGTTTGGCTATATGGCAGAAGCAGGGATGCCGGCTATGGAAACAATTATTTCTGCTACTGTTATTCCTGCTAAGCTTTTAAATGTATACGATCAATATGGCTCTATTACAGAAGGAAAAATAGCCGATATTATAGCGGTGAGTGATGATCCCACCAAAAATATTAAAACAATGGAATCTGTTGGTTTTGTAATGAAGAAAGGAAAAGTTTACAAGAATCAATAAACACTTACTTACTCATTAAACCCGCGAATTTCCCTGAAGTTTGCGGGTTTTTTATTTTTAAATTACAATTGGTTTTAATCAGGAGCACTCCTGTTTTAGGGTTTAATTTACCCGCATTAAAATCTTTAATCTATTCTAGAATGTTCAAAAGCGTACATTTCACTGTCCATTTTTAAAATGGAGTTCTTAAATTTATCTACCAAAAGCCCAAATTAAGCATTTTAAAGGGTTGGCATATCTATTGAAAGATCATGTGAAACTTAAAAGTCATGATTAAATTTTTACTTTGGTGCATTCTCTTTGTGCTTTGCTGGCCTTTGGCGGTAATAGCTTTATTTCTTTATCCTTTTATCTGGTTGTTATTATTACCTTTTAAATTACTAGGCTTTGCTATCAACTTGTCTTTTGGTGTAATAGGGACTATTTTTATGCTCCCTTTTTTAATACTAGGAAGGAGATAATAGTCAAAATCTCAGAATTAATCCATTTTGGGTAACAATTTGCTGATATCAACGCTTAACTTAGCAACAGTAAATAATTAAAATTCAACTATGGATAAAATAGCAGAAGACTTTCTTTTTAAATATTTAAACAATTCATCACCCACTGGCTTTGAGACCTCTGGTCAGAAGTTGTGGTTAGAATACTTAAAACCATATACAGATAATTATATTCAAGATAATTATGGTACCGTAGCGGCTGTAATTAATCCAGATTCTCCCTATAAGGTTGTTATTGAGGCTCATGCAGATGAAATTTCGTGGTTTGTTAATTATATAACAGATGACGGATATATTTATGTTATAAGAAATGGCGGGTCTGATCATCAAATAGCTCCTTCCAAAAGAGTAAATATCTATACTGATAAAGGTATAGTGAAAGGTATTTTTGGATGGCCGGCTATTCATGTGCGTAATAAAGAAAATGATATTAAGCCTGAATTAAAAAATATATTTATTGATGTAGGGGCTTCTAATAAGCAGGAAGTAGAAGATATGGGGATTCATGTAGGCTGTGTAGCTACTTTTGATGATGAACTCATGTACCTGAAAGATAAAAAATACATTGTAGGTAGAGCTTTAGATAATAGAATGGGCGGCTTTATGATTGCTGAGGTTGCTCGCAAAATTAGTGAAAATAAGAAAGAGCTCCCTTTCGCATTATACATAGTTAACTCAGTTCAGGAAGAAGTAGGCCTCAGAGGTGCCCAAATGATTTCTGAAAAAATTAAACCTGATGTTGCAGTTATAACCGATGTCTGTCATGATACTCACTCACCCCTCTACAATAAAATTGAGAGTGGTGACCAAAAAGCAGGTAATGGGCCTGTTCTAACTTATGGCCCTTCAGTGCAAAATAATTTATTGAAAATGCTAATCGAAGTATCTGAAAAAAATAAGATTAAGTTTCAGAGATCTGCTGCAAGCAGAGCTACAGGCACTGACACAGATGCATTTGCCTACTCAAATGATGGGGTTCCCTCAGCTTTAGTATCACTTCCACTCAAATATATGCATACCACCGTGGAAATGGTACATTCTGAAGATGTACAAAATGTAATTGATCTATTGTATAATTTTGTGATAAACCTAGAAAACAAGCATAATTTCAAGTACGATTTAACATAATTGTATAAAACATTACCCCTGCAAGCATTTGATGCTTTATTGAATAAGATTTTTACTTTGTCCAATTATCTTTGTAGAGTAAAATATCATAATAATTATCAAATGAAGAAAGTTAGCAAAGTTTTGGTTATTGCAGCACTAATGGCTTATGGGTTCAATTTAAGTTCAGCAGAGAGACCAATGCATGAAATTCACTCCATGCTCATGTTTAATTTTATTAAATATGTAGAGTGGCCAGAGCAAACTAAGTCGGGTGACTTTGTGATTGCAGTTGTAGGTAGTGAGGATGTTTACAATACATTGGTTAACTTTTATGCAAAAAGGCCTGTAAAAGGACAAAGCGTTAAGGTAATTGGAACTAAAGATGTTAATTCTTTAGGTAATGCCCATGTAGTATATTTAGCAAGTAATGCAAGCAAAGAGTTTGATGCGGTATTAAATAAATATAATAGCAAACCTACTTTGTTAATTACTGATAAATCTGGACTTGGTAAAAAAGGTAGTTGTATCAATTTCCAAGAAGTAGGTGGTAAATTAAAATTCGAAATTAATGAAGCTTCTATTGAAGGTAATAATTTGAAAGTATCTAGCCAATTGGCAAGTATGGGAATACTAATATAAATGAGAATAAATTAGTTTTTTTTACCCTGGCAACATTGAAACTTATCTTTCAATCTGCCAGGGTTTTTTATTTTACAATTGTATATTTTAAAAGAAAAAAACATCAGATTCGTGGCCTAAAAACCCTAATTGGGCTTAAAATCATAAAAAAAGTTATATAATAATAAAAATTGTACTAAAATTGAGTTAGTTTTATACAGTAGTAAGGGAATCAAAATTTATTAATATGAAGAAATTTTTTAGTTTAATCGTTGTATTAATGGTCTTCAATATAGGTGCAAACTTATCTGAATTGAAAGCACAAAGACCAATGCATGAAATTCATTCCATGCTTATATTTAATTTTATCAAATATATAGATTGGCCTGATGCGGCTAAATCTGGAGACTTTATAATTGCTGTATACGGTGATGATGAAGTATTTAAACAATTAAACACTTTTTATAATAGTAGACCTATTAAAGGGCAAAATGCGAAAATAATTAATGTTAGTAGTTTAAGTGATTTAAACTCTGCTCATGTTGTGTATGTAGCTGATAGGAAAAGTAGTGATTTTGAATCTTTAAGTACCAAATTCAATGGGAAACCTACGCTGATTATAACAGATAGGTCTGGTTTAGGTAAAAAAGGATCCTGTATAAATTTTAAAGAAGTTGGTGGTAAACTTAAGTTTGAAATTAATCAGACTTCATTTGATAGTAATAATTTAAAGATTTCTAGTCAACTCGTGAGTATGGGGATATTGATTTAAAAATAATAAACAATCTTTATAAAGCTTCGTCATAACTGATGAGGCTTTTTTTTTGCGCAATTGTAAAAAGGACTCACTACTTGTTGTATTTAAATTACATAGAAATAATACATGGAAGGTATTAGAGTAAAAGATCAGATTGGAAATGATATTTTTCTGGATAAACCTGCTGAGAGAATTGTCAGTTTGGTTCCATCGCAAACGGAACTGCTATATGATTTAGGCTTAGGTAATGAAGTAGTTGGCATTACCAAGTTTTGTGTTCATCCGGCAGATTGGAGAAAAGAAAAGGTGATTGTGGGAGGAACTAAAAATCATCATTTGGATAAGATTCATAGACTACAACCAGATTTAATCATTGCCAATAAGGAAGAGAATACAAAGCAACTTATTGAAAAGTTACAGGCTCAATATTCTGTTTATGTTTCTGATATATCATATTTGGATGATACATTTCGAATGATGAGTGACATAGGAGCACTAACAGGAGCTTATGAAAAATCTAAATCTATTATCGAATCGATTCAATTAGGCTTCGATGGGTTGAAGAAGGTGAAACCAAGCGAACCTCCTATTAAGGTGGCCTATTGTATTTGGAGAGACCCATGGATGTGGGCCGGAAAGGACACTTTTATAAATTATTTATTAGACCTTTGTCAAGTTAAAAATGTGGTAAAAAAGGATAGATATCCTGAAATTGATTGGGCTGAAATGAAAAGATTTTCACCAGATTATATATTTCTTTCTTCTGAACCTTATCCCTTTAAGCAAAAACACATAGAAGAAATTAAAACTATTTTACCTAATACAAGAATAATTTTGGTTGATGGAGAGTACTTTAGCTGGTATGGCAGCCGATTAATTAAAGCCCCTTTATACTTTATTTCATTGTTAAACCAAATCCATTCCAACACTTTGTAAATCCTTCCAGAAACCTGGATAAGATTTATTTACAACGTTAACATCTTCAATAATTAAATCCGTTATTAAGGCTAAAGGTGAAAATCCCATTGCCATTCTATGGTCTTCGTATGTATTTATAGTGGTTCCTAATTTAGCTTCAAAATCTTCGCTTTTTAACATCCAACTCGCTTTGTCCTTTTCAATTAAATGGGTGTTAAATTTCTTTAGCTCGTTTTGCAAGGCTAATATTCTGTCAGTTTCTTTTATTCTTAAGCTTTCTAATCCTGTAATGGTTAAATTAACCTTTAGAGCTGCACAACAAGGCAATACTGTTTGTGCTAAATCAGGACATTCCTTAAAATCCAAAGTAAATTCAGGTTTAAGTGGCTCACTGGTTTTTTCTAATAAAGCACCAGAATTAATATAGCTTGTGCTAACCCCTAAGTTTTCCATAATTTTTACAATGGCCTGATCACCCTGAAAGCTTTCTTGCTTCAAACCCTGTAAATTTAGTTTAGAGCCTATAGGAGACAATGCTATTATTGAAAACCAATAGCTGGCTGCGGACCAATCTGATTCCACATGGTGGGTTATTGATTGATAAGCCTGAGGTACGATGGTAAATTGAAAGCCTGCTTTATTAATCTCGATGCCTGCTTTTTCCATCAGGCTAATAGTCATTTCTATATATGGAAGGCTAAAGACCGGTGGCTGAATATTAATTATTAATCCTTGTGGAAGTGTAGGAGCAATCATTAACAGAGCAGATATAAACTGGCTGCTAATGTTGCCAGGTATAGAAATCTCGTTAATTAATTGCTTCTTAATAGGTTTTATTTCCATAGGTGGATACCCTTCATTTTTTAAAAAGCTGATATCTGCACCTAAGCTTTGTAACGCACTAGCTAAAATACCAATAGGCCTTTGCTGCATTCTTTCTGTTCCATTTAAAATGACAGGTTTTTCAGTTTTAGCTGATAAGTAAGCTGTTAAAAAACGCATAGCGGTGCCAGCATCCAACACATTAAATTCTGCTATTGAATGCTGGTCTTTTAAAAGTTGGTTCAATGTCTGTGTGTCTCTGGCTTCAGATAGATTTTCTATTTGAAAATCTTGGTCAGATAATGCACTCAATATCAATAATCTATTCGCTTCACTTTTGGAGCTGGGAAGTTTAATCGTCTGTTTTTCAAGGTTGGCAGACTTTTTGTATGTATTTATATAATAATTCAAAATATTCTTTATTTATTTAAACTTAAGATTAAGATTTTTCGTTTTTTTACTTAATTTACCTTTAAAAATAATGTTATGAGTGCTTCAAGTAAATCTTTTTTCTCTTTCTTAGCAGGTGCAGCCACAGTAGCCGCAGCCAGTATGTTTTTTAAAACCGAAAACGGTTTAAAAGTGCGTAAATCAATTGCTAATTCATTATCGAAATCACTTAAAAATGCCAGAAATAAGGCCAATGAAGGTTTTAATTCTGAGTGGTTAAATGATATAGAGGATTCCGCCATTGAATCAATAAGAAAAGTAAAGTCAAAGGTTAAGTTTTAATCTTAATTTACATGGAAAGAGTATAATTAAGAGCTTTTTCAAGTAATTCATCATTCACAGGAATATTGAAATTCGCCTGACCCGGATTTTCTAATAAACTCATATTTATCATACCATTTTGGTTTTTCTTATCTTGTTTGCAAAGTCTCATAATTTGATTATATGAGACTTTTTTTATGTTGGGAATGGTATAAATGCCTCTTAATAGTTCTTCTATTTCTCTTTGCTGCTCCTTTGTTAAATATCCTTTCTCCTGTGAAATAAAGGTTTCAGCAATCATCCCAATTCCAATTGCTTCACCATGTAAGAGTGAAATGTCATTGGCTAAAGCAAAAGACTCTATTGCATGCCCAATTGTATGCCCAAAATTCAGTACTTTTCTTAGACCTTTTTCATTAGGATCTGCCTTAACCACATTTTCTTTTATACTAACAGAATGTTTGATTAGCGCAATATCAATAGCTTTATATCCATTTTTCACTAAAATATCCCAGTGTAATTTGTCAGCAATTAAACCATGTTTTAACATTTCTGCAAAACCAGAAGCCAGCTGTCTATTTTCAAGTGTTTTGTGGAAAATAGTATCTATGATTACAGCAATTGGTTCAGCAAAAATACCAATATGATTTTTATATCCATTGAAGTCAATCCCAGTTTTTCCTCCTACGCTGGCATCAACCTGCGCCAACAAAGTGGTAGGAATATTGATGAAATTGATACCTCTTTTATAGGTTGCTGCGCAAAAGCCCCCCATATCTGTAATTACACCTCCACCTAAATTAATGAGTAAGGCATTTCTATCAGCTTCATGGCTAGTAAGCTCTTGCCAAATAAAATTGCATGTTTCCAGCGTTTTATTAAGCTCACCATTTTTAACACTTATTAAATGATGTGCCTTCATATATGGCTTTAAAATGGGGTAGCAATGTTTTTCAGTTTCATCATCTACTAATACAAAGAGTTTTGTATGAGGGATTGATGATAATACCTTTTCAATTTTATTAATCTCACCAAAATAAATTTTACTCATATAATTGTAGACTCTTCAGATTTAATAGCTATTTGTTTCTCTTGTCTTTTGATAGATTCGTCATGGATAGCAATTAAAAAGCTTTTCATGAATTTCTCACTCATATCCTTTTGTTTACCTAAGTCTATTCTGTCCTGCAAAACTTTTTTCCATCGGTCGTCCTGGTAAACTGCTAGCTTATGAGCCTTTTTGTATGCACCCAGCTGATCAATCACATGGAACCTATCAGACAATAAATCTATTAATTTTTGATCAATATGATCTATTGCGTTTCTCATTTCTTTTAAATTTCCTGGAATTTCGTCTTCCAGATTTATTCGTTCTTTAAAAGAAATTTCTTTCAAAATAGTTAGAAGTTGCTCAGGCGTAACCTGTTGCCTTGCATCGCTCCAGGCTTCCTTTGGATTTGGGTGTGTTTCAATCATTAGGCCGTCCATACCAAAATTGAGTGCTCGCTGAGAAATATCTTTAATCATTTCAGATTTACCTCCTATATGACTTGGGTCGTTAATGATTTCTATTTCTGGCAGTTCTAGTTTAAGCTGCATAGCTAAATTCCAATTAGGTTTGTTCCTGTATATTTTATCGTAAGGATCTGCGAAACCTCTGTGTATGGCAGCTAATTTATTGATTCCAGCATCATACATTCTTTCAATAGCTCCCACCCAAAGCGCTAAATCAGGATTGATAGGGTTTTTTACCATTACGGGTATATCAATTCCTCTGAGTGAGTCAGCAATTTCCTGCACAGAAAAGGGGTTAACAGTTGTCCTTGCACCAATCCAAAGTACATCTATATCATGTTTTAAGGCGGCCTCAACATGACTTGTGTTGGCAACTTCAATACATATTGGAATTTTTAACCTTTTTTTCACCTCTTGAAGCCAGGGTAGAGCTACCTCACCCAAGCCTTCAAAGTTGCCGGGTCTTGTTCTTGGTTTCCATACTCCACCTCTAAACATACCTATTTGTGGCTCTCTTTCAAAGCTATTACAAAGTTCATCCAGTTGTTTTTCAGTTTCTACACTACATGGCCCTGCAATAACTACATGTTTACCCAGGCCCAGGCCCCAATCTTTCATTTTTAGCGTTTTCATTGTTTTGTTGTTTGTTGTTTTGTGCAAAAAAAAAAGCCCGACTCTTTCGAATCGGGCTTGTGTATCATTTAGTTTATCTAATTACATAGTAATACAAGGACCGACTCGCTGCTGCGGGCTAAAGTAAAAGTAAAAATAAAATCGTCCTTGAATATTTAACATGCCCAAATGTAAACACTTGTTTTATAAAACAAAATAAAAAGTTGAAAAATTATTCAAATCTATTATTAAGATTGGGTTAACTGCTCAATAAAATTATAAAATTTTGAATTGCAGTGAATATTTGGTTTAAATGTTTTTATTTTTTTTAACAATTTATAGCTTCTCTCAAATAAGAACTGCCCAAAACGGTTAAAATCCTCAACCCAATGATTTAGCTACCGTTGCCTATAATGAATTTCAATTTTTTAAAAACAATTGATCACCTTAAAAAGTATTAACCTGAATTCGACACTTATTAATGAAATCTGTTTCCGATAAGATGAAAATCTTATTGGGCATTTCATATATTTGCATTTTTAATTGATAATATGGAAGTAACAACTAACCCTATATTTGAAGACGTTTCAATAGCTTTCTCCTCAAAAACTGATAAACAGTTAAGAAAAGCATATTATTTATTTTCCTTGATGAACCGTAAATGGCTAGTGAATTTAGGGAAATATGGAATTAACTTAGCTTTTACCTTAAGATTGCCTATCTCAGGCATTATACATAAAACTATTTATGATCAATTTTGTGGTGGCATAGATATTCCTGATAGCCAGGGCACTATTGATGAGCTGGCAAAATTCAATATTGGATCTATTTTAGATTATTCTGTGGAAGGAGCTGATAGTGATAGAGGCTTCGAAGAAACTACTCAAGAAATAAGACGAACTATTGATAGATCTTCTGGTGATGAAAATATTCCTTTTTGTGTTTTTAAAATTACCGGAATTGCAATGACGGATGTGTTTTCAAAAGTTCAGAATAATGAAAAGCTTACTGAAAAGGAGCAGGCAAGTTTTAATTCCAGCAAAGAGCGAATTGAGTCTATTTGTAAATATGCTTACGAAAAGAATGTGCGAATTTTTGTAGATGCTGAAGAAAGCTGGATTCAGGAAACAGTAGATATCATTGTATATGAAATGATGGCTAAATACAATAAAAAAGAAGCTATTGTTTATAATACTTATCAAATGTACAGATCGGATATGTTTGATAACTTAAAAGAAGCCCATAAAAATGCAACTGAGCAAGGATATCATTTAGGATTAAAATTAGTAAGAGGTGCTTATATGGAGAAAGAGGCCGAAAGAGCTGAAAAGTTAGGTTATCCTAACCCTATACAAGTATCAAAAGCAGCCACTGATTTGGATTATAACAGAGCATTAGAATTCTGTGTAGAAAATATTGAGAACATAGGCCTATGTTCTGGATCGCATAATCAGTATAGTAATTATTTCCTAACTGTATTAATGGAGAAATACGGTTTATTACCGGAAGATGAGCGGATCTATTTCGCACAACTTTATGGGATGAGTGATAATATTTCCTTTAATTTAGCTGATAAGGGTTACAAAGTAGCCAAATACGTACCTTATGGTCCTGTAAAAGCCGTTATGCCCTATTTATTAAGGAGAGCCGAAGAAAATACTGCTATGGCAGGGCAAAGTAGTAGAGAATTTCTACTCATTAAAGAAGAAATTCAAAGAAGAAAACAAAACAAGTAAGCTAATTACACCATTTAGCCCAATAAATCACATTATTTTATACTTTTGATGCGTGAAAGTAAATGCTGAATAAATCACTATATATATATGCAATTAAGCGAACAAGAATTAGAACGAAGAAAAAGTAGGGAAGAGTTACAGCAGATGGGTATTAACCCTTATCCTGCTGAAACTTTTGAAATTAATGTATCTGCAAAAGACATTAAGAAAAACTACGAAACCAATAAGCTGGATTATAAAAACATCAGTATTGCAGGTCGTTTAATGAGCAAACGAATTATGGGTAAAGCTTCCTTTGCTGAAATTCAAGATAGTACCGGCCGCATTCAATTGTATATTAGTAGAGATGAAATTTGTGAAGGAGAAGATACTTCTTTTTACAATACTGTGTTTAAAAAACATATGGATATTGGTGATATTTTAGGCGTAAAAGGCTACGTATTTACTACTCAGGTAGGAGAGATATCAATTCATGTTACTGAATTGACTATATTATCTAAATCTCTTCGTCCGCTACCTATTACCAAGGAGGTAAAAGATGAAAAGGGGAATATTAAACGATATGATGCTTTTACGGATTCTGAGCAAAGGTACCGCCAAAGATATGTAGATTTAGTAGTGAACCCTGAAGTAAAAGAGACATTTAAAAAGCGCACAAAACTAGTGAGTTCAATGCGTAACTTTTTGGGAGATAAAGGATATCTTGAAGTAGAGACTCCTATATTACAACCTTTATATGGAGGAGCTGCTGCAAGGCCATTTAAAACACATCATAATACGCTGGATATGACTTTATACTTGCGTATTGCTAACGAATTATATTTAAAAAGGCTAATTGTAGGTGGTTTTGATGGTGTTTTTGAATTTGCAAAAGACTTTAGAAATGAAGGAATGTCGCGTTTTCACAACCCGGAATTTACGCAAGTGGAGTTGTATGTGGCCTACAAAGATTACCAATGGATGATGAATTTGGTTGAGGAAATGGTAGAAAAAGTAGCCATGGATATTCACGGAACAACTGAAGTTCAAGTGGGTAAGAATATCATCAACTTTCAAAGGCCATGGAAACGCTACACTATGTATGAGGCTATAGAACATTTCACAGGTATTGATATATCTGAAATGGATGAAGCACAATTAAGAGCTACTGCTGAAAAGTTGCATGTGCCAGTGGATGAGTCTATGGGAAAAGGGAAGTTAATTGATGAAATTTTTGGTGAGAAATGCGAGGGGCAACTTATTCAGCCAACATTTATTACTGATTATCCGATTGAGATGTCTCCATTAGCTAAAAAGCACCCTACAAAAGAAGGATTAGTGGAACGCTTTGAAGCCATTTGTAATGGTAAAGAAATTTGTAATGCCTTTTCTGAATTAAATGATCCTATTGATCAACGTCAGCGCTTTGAGGAACAACTTGAGTTGGGTAAAAGGGGTGATGATGAGGCAATGGTACTTGATGAAGATTTCTTGCGTGCTTTGGAGTATGGTATGCCACCCACTGCAGGTTTGGGTATTGGAATCGACAGATTGGCCATGATTATGACTAACAGTAATTCAATTCAGGATGTGCTTTTCTTTCCACAAATGAAAGCGGAAAAACTAGCTAAAGTAACCACTGCAGCAGATTTTGAAGCAGCGGGAGTGCCCAAAGAATGGGTGCCAGTGGTGATGGAAGCCGGTATTCAAAGTATTGATCAGCTGAAAGAAACGAAACATACTAAATTGCATCATGCCATAAGCGGCTTAAAGAAAAAAATGAAATTGGATATTCCTAGCGTAACGCCGGAAGAGGTGAAGGAGTGGGTGAGCTAAGATTTAGCTGAAATTGTATTGCAAAAAAGCCGATGGAAACATTGGCTTTTTTGCTTATAATGGCAAGTGGCCTATGTAGGGCTCGCTTAAAAACAGCAAAATTTTATAAAATCTGCTTTATACTTATTTAATTAATGATTATTCTGAAATAGTTTTTCAGCATGTGCAAGCTTTTTCAGTGTAATACTTCATAATCCTTGCACTAAAAAATCAAATATTGATTTTTTAGTGCGCTAGCCTCAGGCACCTCAACTACGTCCCAGGCTTCAGTTCGAAGTATAAGCATACATATTCACTTTGCCCGTTCGTATTTGAGGCACCTGAGACTTTTTAAGCAGGCCCTAGTAATTGTT
>JBBSPJ010000081.1:0-13745 GCA_038258905.1 Cytophagales bacterium | reverse complement strand
TGCTGTATTTTCCTAAAGTGATTGGTTAAGCAGCAGATTATTATATAACTTTACATTTACATTTTAAATACAAAGCAATGAACACAGTATTTGCATTTATGAATATGGGTGGATGGGAAATTCTCCTAATCATGTTAGTGATTTTAATATTTTTCGGAGCCAAGAAAATTCCTGAATTAGCAAGAGGATTAGGTAAAGGTATCCGTGAATTTAAAGATGCTACCACCGAAATTAAAGACGAAATTGAGGAAGGCGGAAAAAATGCCAAGGTAGATAGTAAAGATATTTAATATCTGTAAAATTGGAACCTTATAAGAGTTTACAATCCCTTCAAGAGGATCTTAAGACCAAAAAAGTATCTCTTGTTACTGTTGTAGGCAACTATCAACAAAGGATTGAAGAAAATAAACATCTCAATGTTTTTCTCGATGTTTATACACGAGAGGCATTGGATAAAGCGCAATCCATCGATCAGAAAATTGCTCAGGGAGAATCACTAGGCAAGCTTTTTGGATTGGTTGTGGGCATTAAAGATGTGTTGGTTTTAAAAGATCATAAGGTAAGATCCGGAAGTAAAATTCTTGAAGGTTTTGAATCTCAATTTACAGGTACTGCAGTACAAAGGCTGATAGAAGAAGATGCTATTATCATTGGCATGCAAAATTGCGATGAGTTTGCGATGGGCTCTTCTACTGAAAGTTCTGCATTCGGACCTACTTTAAATGCCGCAGATATAAGTCGTGTGCCTGGGGGTTCTTCAGGAGCTTCTGCAGTTTCGGTGCAGGCAGATTTATGTATGGCCGCATTAGGTACCGATACAGGTGGATCAGTACGTCAACCGGCTGCTTTTTGTGGAGTAGTGGGTTTAAAACCTACCTATTCTCGAATTTCTCGGTATGGCTTAATCGCTTATGCTTCATCCTTTGATTGTATTGGTGTTTTCACCAATAATATCCTGGACAATGCTCTTATATTATCGGTTATTGCCGGAGCTGATGATTTCGATAGCACTGTTTCCAGAGAAGAAGTGCCGGAATACTATCAATTATTACAATTGAAGAAGAAAGTTAAGGTCGCCTACATTAAAGAAACTATTGAAAGTGACTCACTGCAAAAGGAAATTAAAGACCATACAGTGGCTAAATTGGACCTTCTTAAGCAAGAAGGTCATTTAGTTGAAGAAATTACTTTCCCTTATTTAGAGTACCTCCTAGCGACATATTACATATTAACCACAGCGGAAGCCAGTTCTAATTTATCCCGATTTGATGGGGTGCGTTACGGGTACCGGGCACCTGAAGCTTATAACATGGAAAGCATGTACAAGCTCTCCCGTTCTCAGGGCTTTGGTGAAGAAGTAAAACGCAGAATTATGATAGGTACTTTCGTGCTAAGTGCCAGCTATTATGATGCCTATTATACTAAAGCGCAAAAAGTAAGGAGACTTATTCGAGACGCAACACGAAAAATATTATCGGATTACGATTTTATCATCTTACCTACAACCCCCACAACAGCATTTCCCCTAAATTCACAGACAGAAAATCCTGCGGAAATGTACTTGGCTGACATTTTTACCGTTCAAGCTAACGTGAGTGGTATTCCGGCTATATCAATTCCAAACGGAGTAGATAAACAGCAATTGCCCATTGGCCTACAAATTATGACTGATGTTTTTAAAGAAGATCAATTGTATGCCTTCTCAGATTATTTGATGAAACTTTAATGATGAAAAAACATAGCGGACATATCTTTTTGTTAACATTAGTGGTATGTTGTTTTATAAGTTTCGATGCACTGGCTTTTCAGGAAGTAGATTTACAAAAGTTGAAAGCTATTGCGCCTGAGCCACAAACTGAAATATCCAATTATAGAAATGAACCTGCTGAAATACCTGATAAACCTTTTGGCTTAGATTCCCTCGAAATGGCTGGTGTGAGTGTGATGGAATTACAGCAAACGCAATTCCAATACGAGTATATTCCTGAAACACCAGGCGATTTAATAGAGGACAGGTTAAGCTGCATCCAAAATGAAATTGAACTTACCTTCAACAATCAGGTAAAATCGTTTGTAGATTATTTTACCATTCGTGATAGAGAATACACCCAGCGGGTTGCTGCTCTCCAAAGTAAGTACTTCCCAATGATAGAAAAACATCTGGCAGCTTATGGATTGCCCGATGAATTAAAATATTTGGCCATCGTAGAATCAGGCCTCAATCCAAAAGCCAGGTCAAGAGCCGGAGCGGTAGGTTTATGGCAGTTTATGCCATTAACAGGGAGATTAGACTATAATTTATCTGAAAATTGGTACTACGATGAGAAAATGGACATGGAAAAAGCAACTATAGCCGCTTGCCGATATTTAACATTTTTATATAAGTATTTCAATAGCGATTGGCATCTCGCATTAGCAGCTTATAATTCAGGCCCGGGAAATGTACGTAAAGCCATACGGAAAAGTGGATATCAAAAAACCTTTTGGGAGATTTATCCTTACTTATTGAGGGAAACCAGATCTTATGTGCCACAATTTATTGCTGTAATGTATAGCATGAAATATATGGAAGAGCACAACATGTTTGTTGATGAAAAGCAGTATCTGCCGGAATACGATACCTTACATATCACAGGATTCGTAAATTTGCCTGTGTTAGCTGAACACACTAATATTTGTATTGAAACGCTGGAAGAATTAAATCCTGAACTGAAAAGAAGTGCTATTACTGCAGGGAACCAACTGTACCCTTTAAGAGTACCCAAGCACGAAAAAGAAAGGTTAACAGATAATAAAATTGAAATACTAAAAATTGCCAGTTCCGGAGAAGAAGTTTGGGAAAAGCAGGTAATGAGTACTATAGGTAATACCCATGGCAAGCAAAAGATTGTATATAAAGTAAGATCCGGCGATGTTTTAGGCACCATAGCCAATAAGCACCAGGTGAAAGTGGCAGATTTACGTGTTTGGAATAAACTTTCGGGAAATATGATAAGGGTAGGTCAACCCTTAACTATTTGGTTAGCTGCTGATTTCCAGGAATCAACTAAGGCTTCTGTTTCAAATAATAAAAAGGAAACCGATACTTCTGAATCAGCTGAGAAACTTACCGCTGCTAAAGAAGGAACCTACCATGTGCAACCAGGAGATACTTTATGGGATATTTCCAGAAAGTTTAATGATTTAAGCGTGGAAAAATTAAAAAAACTTAATAATTTGGAAGGTAATTCAATTAAACCCGGCCAAATTTTAAAGCTGTGTTAATTTATTATATATTTAATCAGTAACTAAAACCCATTGTACCGTGCAAATACTTAAAAACATTCAATTTACTTTTCTTTCCTTTATTCTTTTTATTTTTCTTGTCTCCTGCGAAACGGATGATAAATCCGGAAAATCATCATCAATGGGAAAGGCGAGAGGCGAAACCGGTGAGATAATTCTTGTGATGACTCCTGATCAGTGGGAAAGTCCTTTAGGCACACTTGTTAGAAATGTTTTTACTGAAAGTGTAGAGGCCATTCCTCAGGAGGAGCCTTTATATAATTTAAGAAGAACAGACCCCAGCAATTTTAATAGTGTTTTAAAATCAGCAAAGAATCTAATATTTGTAGCCACATTGGATGATAATTCCTCTGAGGGAAAGCAACTGACTAAATATTTTACTGACGGTTCTATAGAAAGAATAAAGGAGAATCCTGAGTTGTTTTCTTTTACCCAATCAGATGTGTATGCCAATGGGCAAGAGGTACTCTACCTATTTGGAAGAACTCAGGAGGAGTTGATAGAAAATATTAAAGCTAATAGAGATAGAGTACAGCAGTTATTTAATGGAATCGAGGAAAAACGATTAGTTTCAAATCTAAAAAAGAGTACCTCAAAAGGTGTAATGAATTACTTAGCAGATTCAATGGGTGTTGATATACTAATCCCATTTGGCTATGACTTGGCTATTAAGGGTGAGAATTTTACTTGGATTCGTAAGTTGGATCAAAAGGAAGAAATTAATATATGGGTAGCTAAATTACCATTTACGGATGAAGCTGTTTTTGATCCGGCTAATGTTAAAGAAATTCGTAACCAATTAGGCCAAAGGTACATTACCGATTTAGATAATGACTCATTGTTCCTTACTACTCAGGATGAAATAGAGTTGGTGATTGACACCGTAAACCTAAATGGCAACTATGCCCTTCGGACAAAAGGACTCTGGAAGTATTCCGATAATTCCAGAGGAGGTGCTTTTGTAAGTTATCTGTTTGCAAATGAAAAAGATGGAGAACTCTATTATCTGGAAGGATACTTAGATAATCCAGGTGATGATAAAAGGGAGCCTATGAGGTTAATAAAAGCCATACTAAGCACCGCAGACATTCCAGAAACAATTCAGGATTAATTTTCCATTCTGAGAAGAGAATGCGTGTAAACTGAGTTAAGTTGCACGCATTTTTTATTTATTTAACCATCAATAAGGTCTTGCTTTTTTGGTTTAGTAGGGCTTGCTTAAAAAGTCTCGTATGTTTAGAATCCTTATACATAATAAGTATTTTTTATAAAGCCCTAAGTATGAATTTCTCAATCCTAATCAAATAGTGGATAAAAAAGCATTAATTTGGAGGTAAATGAGTGAGATTTAATAATTTTGCTCTGTATTAGGCTCAATTGATGAAAAAATTCATTAAAAGAGGATTATTTTTAAGAAATTTATTGAAATAGATATATCATGTCGAAAAAAATTCGAAGAGAAGACGCATTAAACTATCATAGCCAGGGAACACCGGGTAAAATTGAAGTAGTACCTACTAAAATGTTGAGTTCTCAACATGACCTGGCTTTAGCCTACTCTCCCGGAGTAGCTGAGCCTTGCAAGGAAATTGAAAAAGATAAAGAAAACGCATATAAATATACTGCAAAAGGAAACTTAGTGGGCGTAGTATCGAATGGTACTGCTGTTTTAGGTTTAGGAAATATAGGTGCTGACGCTTCCAAGCCTGTTATGGAAGGAAAGGGAGTTTTATTTAAAAAATTTGCCGGAATAGATGTTTTTGATATCGAAATTGAGGAATCTGATCCCAAAAAGCTAATAGAAATTATTCAATCACTGGAGCCCACTTTTGGAGGCATTAATCTGGAAGATATAAAAGCCCCTGAATGCTTTGAAATAGAGCAGGAGTTGAAAAAGCGAATGAATATCCCTGTTATGCACGATGATCAGCATGGCACGGCTATAATTTCCAGTGCTGCTTTATTGAATGCATTAGAACTGGTTGATAAAAAAATTGAAGAAGTAAAGCTAGTGGTGAGTGGGGCAGGAGCGGCCGCTATTTCTTGTACTAAATTATACCAATCCTTAGGACTGAAAAAGGAAAATATCCTCATGTTTGATAGAGGTGGCCTCATCTCTATAGATAGAGATGACCTGGATGAGCACAGAGCGCTGTTTGCTACAGATAAAAAAGGCATAGACAACATCAAAGACGCCATGAAAGGGGCAGATGTATTTCTAGGGCTCTCTGCAGGTAATGTGATTACGAAAGAGCATCTTTTGGGAATGGCTCCCAACCCTATAGTTTTTGCATTAGCTAATCCTGATCCGGAAATTCCTTACCAGGAAGCTATGGATGCAAGAGAGGATATAATAATGGCAACAGGCAGATCAGATCATCCTAATCAAGTGAATAACGTCATTGGATTCCCTTATATTTTTAGGGGCGCATTAGATGTAAGGGCCACAGCAATTAACGAGGAAATGAAATTAGCAGCGGCCTATGCTATTGCTAGCTTAGCCAAACAGCCTGTTCCTGAGTTAATTAATAAAGCTTATGACGACCAACGTATTGTTTTTGGTAAGGAGTATTTAATACCTAAACCACTCGATCCACGTCTCATCACTACTATTTCTCCGGCAGTGGCCAGAGCTGCTATGGAATCAGGGGTGGCTAAAACACAGATTACCGATTGGGCGCAATATGAACTCGATTTACATAGAAGAATTGGTGTAGATCAAAAACTCATGAACAGAATCCTAAATAAAGCCAAAAAGGATCCTAAAAAAGTAGTTTTTGCTGAAGCAGATAATATTAAAATTTTAAAAGCCGCTCAAACTGTAGTAGATGAGGGGATAGCTATTCCAATTTTACTTGGTAATAAAGATAAAATACTTGAAATGGTGGAGGCACATCGTCTCGATATCGGAGATAGTGAGATCATTGACATTTTCGACAGTAAAGAAAAACTGAAATCATTTGGCGCTAAGCTTTATGAGAAAAGAAAGCGTAAGGGAGCTACTTTATACGATTCTGAAAAAATGATGAGAGATCGTAACTATTTCGGGAGTATGATGGTGGAAATAGGAGAAGCTGATGCAATGATTTCAGGTCTCACTAAAGATTATCCAAAAACTATTAGACCAGCATTAGAAATAATTGGTGCTGAGCCAGGTAAAAGAGTGGCGGGTATGTATATTTTAACTACGAAAAAAGGAACCTATTTCTTCTCTGATACCACTGTAAATACCAACCCGAGCGTAGATGAGCTAGTAGAAATAATTGGATTAACGGCAAGAGGAGCCAAATTTTTTGGTATTCAACCAAGAATGGCTTTACTTTCATATTCTAACTTTGGTTCCAGTAAAGGAGACATACCTGAAAAAGCAGCCAAAGCCAGAAAAATTGCAAAGGAAAGATGGCCTGACCTAATTATTGACGGAGATATTCAAGCTAACATTGCTGTGAACACTGAACTAATGCAGGAAACTTATCCATTCAGTGAATTAGCTGAAAAAGGGGCTAATACTTTTATTTTCCCTTCATTAGCTTCAGGAAACATAGCTTATAAGTTACTAATGGAATTAGGCAATGCGGAAGCAATAGGCCCAATTTTGCTAGGAATGAACAAACCGGTTCACATATTACAATTAGGAAGTTCTGTGAGAGAAATAGTAAATATGGTTGCTATTTCTGTTGTAGATGCTCAAAATCAACACACTGATAATAATTTATGATTGCATTCTTAAAAGGAGAAATAATAACCTGCGAAGCCACTTACCTTATAATAGAGGTCGGTGGTGTAGGTTATCATGTGAACATTCCTCTTTCGGCCTACGATGTTTTTAAAAAACAGAAAGAGGCCATTGTACTAACACATTTTCATGTAAAGGAAGATTCTCAAACTTTGTACGGTTTTCATCAGCCATCCGATAAATCTATGTTTTTAGATCTGATTGGTATTTCCGGCATAGGACCTTCAATTGCATTAGGTATGCTTTCTTCTATGGAACCTTCTGAAATAAAAATGGCAATTGTAGCTGAAAATGTAAAGCAGATTCAAGCTATTAAAGGTATTGGGGCCAAAACTGCACAAAGAGTAATTTTAGAATTAAAAGATAAATATAAAAAAGAAGGACTGATTGCAGATTCTTCAAATTCTAAGCTCTCTGCAAACAATAGCAAACGAAATGAAGCGTTATCTGCTTTATTGAATTTAGGGTTTGCTAAAGTTTCTGCCGAAAAAGTTATTAATAACATTTTGGAGAAAAATGGTGAAAATATTACATTGGAGGAATTAATTAAGCTAGCCTTAAAATCAGCCTAAACTTATTTAAACTTTGCTAAGTAGAAGTACTCATCTTCTTTTCTGTTTTATATTGCTTTTCGTTGTATTATCATTCAACGGAAAACACCTATATGGGTACTCTTACGAGCTTAAAGCAGCTTTGTTTCAGGAAGTTCAAGAAAAAGTACAGAAACAGGATACTATTCCAAAAGATAGTATAAAAGCAGATAGCGTAGTAAAATATCAGCCAACAAAAAGGCCAACTTTTCAATTTCAAGATAGGTACGGAGACCCTTTCTCAAGTCAGCAAACCCAAAGTCCTTTTCAATTAAATAATCCTTCAGATTTGAGCTTGGATGTGGAGATTGATACGGCCCTCAATTATACTATATATGAAAAAATTGGGGATGAATATTTCCGACCTACCAGCTCCATGAGTTTTGAAGAATTTTCCCGCTATCAGGATGATAAACTCTTGAATGACTATTGGAAGGAAAGGTCCTTAGGTCTTGATGGGGAAAGCGCAGTAAGTGGGAGGTCCTTAATTCCTCCCTTGTATGTAAGCCCCGCATTTGACAGGCTATTTGGTGGCAGCTTTGTAGAAATTATTCCTAATGGTTTTATCACCCTGGACTTTGGAGGCAGGTTTACCAAAAATGAAAACCCAAATATTCCGGTACAGCAACAGCGCTACTCCAGTTTTGAATTCGACCAGCAAATAAATATGAATGCTGTGGGAAAGGTAGGAGAAAAGCTAGCTGTTACAGCTAATTTTGCCAATAACAACTCCTTCGACTTTCAAAATGACCTGAAAGTAGAGTATACCGGCTATGAAGAAGAAATTGTAAAAAAGATTGAAATAGGGAACGTAAGTATGCCTGTAAACAACACTTTAATTACAGGTGCTCAGAATTTATTTGGGGTTAAAACGCAATTACAATTCGGAAATTTATTCGTAACCAGTGTAGCATCTACCCAAAGGGGAACTTCTGAAACCATTAGTGTACAGGGCGGTGGTCAGAGGCAAGAGTTTGATGTGCGGGCCTCTGATTATGATGAGAACCGACATTTCTTTTTAGGCCATTTTTTTAGAGATAATTATCAGCGTTGGCTGGCTGGGTTACCTCAAATTACTTCAGGCCTTGATATTAGAAGGGTTGAGGTATATGTAATTAACAGGACTCAAAATACCAATGCCTTAAGAAGTGTAGCCGCCTTTATGGATTTAGGTGAGGCAAATCCTGCAAGAATAGCTAAAGAAGGTTTTTTAGAGCCAGGTATTGCTGCCAATACGCCAACTAATAACGATGCCAATGCGCTTTGGGACAGAGTTCAAACTTTCGATAAAAATTATAATAATTTCCTTAATTCGGTGGAGTCAATCACACCATCTTTAACAAGAACAGAAGATTACGAGGCTATAAATGTGGCTCGGAAGCTCGAAGCTACCGAGTTCAGTTTCAATAGGCAGTTAGGTTATGTTTCGCTTAGGAGACAACTCCAAAATGACGAAATGCTGGCCGTAGCTTATGAGTATAGTTATAATGGACAGATTTACAGAGTAGGAGAGCTGGCAGAGACTTATGGTAGTAGGCCAGATAATGAAGTGGTACTATTGAAATTATTAAGACCTTCCAAAATAAATGTGGAAGCACCTACCTGGGATTTGATGATGAAAAATATTTATAATTTAAACGGTAACCAAATAACAAGGGAAGGCTTCCAATTAAGAATTATTTATAGGGATGATAGAACCGGTCAGGATAACCCAAGTTTGCATGAGAGTTCTTTAAGGGATATTCCACTTTTACGACTTTTCAACCTTGATAGTCTTAATCAGAATGGTGATCCCCAACCCGATGGTAACTTTGATTATATTCCTGGAATTACAATTAATGAAGAGGAAGGGAAAATAATATTTCCTGTACTAGAACCCTTTGGGGAACGGCTTACTAATTTATTCAGAACAGATGAACAAACATTCGTAGGCAAGTATGTTTTTAGCACCCTGTATGAATCCACAAAAAATGACGCACAACAACTTACCTCAAAGGATAAATTTTTCATTAAGGGACAATATTCAAGTGGTTCTTCCACTGAAATTGCTCTGCCGGGAATAAATATTGCCCCTAATTCAGTAAGAGTAAGTGCTGGGGGTACCCAACTACAAGAAAATTTAGATTATAGGGTAGATTATAATCTGGGAAGAGTAATCATCCTAAATCAGGGTATTTTAAGCTCGGGCAGAGATTTAAATATTACTTATGAAAAAGAAGATTTATTTAATTTTCAATCAAGAACTTTGATAGGTACTCGCTTCGATTATGTTATAAGCGAAAAAATTAATTTTGGTGCCACAGTGCTTCGCCACACTCAAAGGCCACTGGGTGTTTCTCGTTACAGCATAGGAACAGAGCCAACTAATAATACAAAATGGGGTATAGATATAAATTATAGTGACGAAGTGCCATTTTTAACTAAAATGGTAGATCTAATACCCTTCATTGATACAAAAGAGCCTTCAATAGTAACTTTTCGTGGTGAATTTGCTCAAATGGTGCCCGGTACTTCCAATCAGGTGGATGGAGAAGGGACTTCTTATATTGATGACTTTGAGCAATCTATCACCGTAAATAATTTGGGTAGCGATTTTAATGGTTGGAAATTAGCTTCTACTCCTGCCACTGCCGACAATAGATTTAAAGAAGCGGGTGATTATGGAGATAATAAAAAAAGAGCTAAGCTATCCTGGTATTCCATAGATAATATTTTTTATAGAAACTCAGGACAAAATGTGCCTGAGATATCAGATGAATCCTTGGAAAATCACTATGCGAGAAGTATTACTATTCAGGAAATATATAAAAACAGAGATAGAAATATTGGGGTGAATTTACTACCTACTTTCGATTTAGCATATTTTCCGGAAGAGCGGGGAATGTATAATTACAATTCAAATTTAGATGCTGAGGGCAAATTATTAAACCCAAGAGAAAATTGGGCGGGTGTTAGCAGAGCCATTACTTCAGAGGTAGATTTTGATAAAAATAACATAGAATACATTGAATTTTGGTTACTCGATCCATTTATTGATACCCGTAGAGGTCTGGTGGATGATGGTTCCGAGAATCCGACTTCAAACACTACAGGGGGTAAATTGTATTTTAATTTAGGTAGTGTCTCCGAAGATGTGTTGCCCGATGGCCAACTCTCCTATGAAAATGGTTTACCTGCTGATTATGAAAACACCACAGAAGTAGAGGCTACAGACTTTGGAAGGGTTCCAACTAAAGCGCCTGTTACTGATGTTTTTTCTAACGAAACAGGTGCCAGAGCTAATCAGGATGTAGGGTTAGATGGTGTAAGAAATGATGATGAAGCAGATTTCTTTCAGGATTTTATTACTGAAATTAACAATAACGCCTCTTTAACTCCTGACGCCAGACAAAGAATATTAGATGATGTTTCAGCAGATAATTTCCAATATTTTTTAGGAGAGGATTATGATAGCAGAGAAGCACCCTTGCTAGAAAGGTATAAGAATATTAACGGGCCTGAAGGCAATACTCCCGGACCATCAGCTAATTTAAATTTTAACCCTTCCGGGAGTCGTTTTCCTGATAGTGAGGATTTAAATAATGATAAAACTATTGGTACTTTGGAAGAATACTATGAATATGAAATTAACCTGACAAAAGACCAGCTGAACGTGGCCACAAACCCACTTATTGTAGATGAGGCAGTATCTGAAGAAGAAGGCGCCAAATGGTATTTATTTAGAATCCCTATAAGAAACCCTACCAGAACTCAAGGAAATATTCAAGGTTTTAAAACTATAAGATATATCAGAACAATTTTAACGGAGTTTGAACAACCGGTTGTATTAAGAATGGCCGATTTTAGGCTAGTAGGCTCTCAATGGAGGCGCTATGAAGGTTCATTGGCCAGAGCAGGAATATCAGAAACTCCTGAAGACAGGAGAAGTAATTTAGTAGTTTCAGTAGTGAATATTGAAGGCAACTCAGAAAGTGGGCCTGGTAAAGTGCCTTACGCTTTACCTCCAGGTATCCGAAGAGATCAGGATATAGCAGCTCCGGCAAACCAGGTAAGGCAGAATGAGCAATCTATTCAACTATGCGTAGATGATTTCGGGGATGATGAAGCGGTTGCAGCTTTTAAAAATGTGAATTTCGATTTAGTAAATTACGGTCGCCTTAAAATGTTTTTACATGCCCAGAGCCCGAATGCATCAGACGATGAAGTTACTGCTTTTGTAAGAATGGGTACTGATTTCGATGACAATTATTATGAGATTGAGTTGCCGCTTAAAGTTACACCTTATCAAACCACCGACCCTAGAGATATTTGGCCTTTGGAAAATGAAATTGATTTGGCTTTTGATCAATTATATCAGTTAAAATCAAGAAGAAATAGATTGTTAGGTAGTCAGAATGTACTACTGCCTTTTACAGAGCAAGTAGGAAAATATACGTTGACTGTAAAAGGCCGTCCTGATATGAGTTCATTACAAACAATAATGATTGGTATCAGAAATCCGCAAGGTGGGGGTTCATTACCAAAGGATGTATGTATTTGGGCTAATGAAATGCGTGTTACAGACTTTGACCAAACCTCAGGTTGGGCAGCTAATGCTTCGTTAAATACTAAATTAGCTGATTTCGCTAACATAACTGCCAGCACTCGCTACACCTCAGTAGGTTTTGGAGGTATTGAAGAAAATATTTCTGCAAGAACAAGAGAAAATTCATTAGGCTTTGATTTTTCCTCTAATATTAGTTTAGGAAAATTCTTTAAAGAGGAATCCGGGATTAAAATCCCGATGTATTTGGGATATCAAACTTTTACTGCCACACCGTTTTTTGATCCCAGAGATCCTGATATCCCGCTTACCGCCTCCTTAGAGGGATTTGATGATGCGGGAGAAAGAGAAGCTTACAGGCAAATTGTGATAGATCAGGAAGAAAGAAGAAGTATAAATTTTACTAATGTGAGGAAGGAAAGAAAAGAAGTAGATAAAATAGTATTACCCATTGCTATCTCCAATTTTGATTTTACTTACGCATACAATGATATTACTAGAAGTAATTTACAAACGGCTTCTTATGAAGTAAGAAATTACAAAGGAGGCATAGGATATAATTATGCTTTTCCAAATGCGAGTATGGCTCCATTGGAAAACGTGGATTTTCTGCAATCTCCTTATCTGAAATTAATTAAAGATATCAATCTGAATCCATTGCCAAGCAACTTTAGTTTTAGAGGAGATTTAGATAGAAGCTACGTTAAAACTCAGTTGAGAAATGACCGATTGACCACTGAAGGAATTCAACCACAGTTTGAAAAGAGTTTTTCCTTAACAAGAGCTTATAATTTAGGGTGGAACCTTACAGAAAACTTTAATATCAACTATACTGCAAGGGCCTTTGCAATTATTGATGAGGAAGAAGGAGAAATAAACACGGAAGCTAAGCGAGATTCCGTGTTAACCAACCTGAGTAATTTGGGAAGGATGAAGAATTTTGATCAAAGTATAGTGTTAGGTTATAGTGTTCCTTTAAATAAAATACCATTTACTGATTGGGTTTCTCTAGAAGCCAGGTATAAAGTAGATTATAACTGGACTTCCGGAGCCATAAACCAGATTGATACGCTGGGACATATTATCCAAAATAGCAGCGACTGGTCTCTCAATTCCAGATTGGACATGAATAAACTATACAATAAGCTAAAAATATTAAATAGTATCAATAATCCACCCAGATTAAGAGCCAATGAAGTAGATACAACCTGGACGCAGCCCGGGTCAAAAGTAGTAAAAGGCGTCTTGAAATTTTTAATGTCCTTGAAAAACGTAACAGGAAATTATTCTGAGAGAAGTGGAACTATGCTGCCGGGTTTTAGAAATAGAGCCTATCTCTTTGGTTTAGATTCTTCCTTTGCAGCTCCTGGCTTACCATTTATATTAGGAAGTCAGGATCCTACAATTAGGCAAACTGCGGCTGAAAATGGTTGGTTAGCCAGATCTGAATCCCAGACAGGTAATTTTGCACAATCCATTATAAGAACTTTAGATATTAAAGCCATGCTGGAGCCTGCCACTGATCTTACTGTTCAAATTGATTTTAATAGAGTGATCAATGAAAATTATCAGGAAATTTATAGGTTTGATG
>JBBSPJ010000080.1:0-13853 GCA_038258905.1 Cytophagales bacterium | reverse complement strand
GTGGTTATTACTATCGCTTTAGCGATCACCTACAACTCCACAATATTACTATTACCGGCTTTTACAGTAGCCCGCATACCTTCCTTTTCTTCCGAACTCCGCACATCCATATGTTTAACAAAATGCCAATTGGCTTGTGCCAAAGAATCGGTGAGAGAAAGAATCATATAACCATGATCTCTTAAATTAGCATATTTCAGATGAGGGTTGATAGCAGTGTTCACAATTGTTTTTTCATGTGCAGCCACTGAGTCGGTCGGGTATCTTTCGTCAACATTGCCTGAGTTAACACTCGTTACCCCAAATTCTACCGCATAAGCGCCTTCCCCGGTCGCTTGGTTATAATTACTGAAAGGATCGTGGGTAGCTTCAAAAGCCCAGGAAGAATGTGTGTCTCCAGTAATAAATAAGATATTTTTAAGGCTATCATTCTGAATAAGTTCTGCTATTTCATTACGCTCATAAGGATAACCATCCCATGAATCTAAATTGATATTAAAGCTTTTATAACCCCAATTTAAGTAAGAAAAAATCACTTGATTGCCAATTACTTTCCATTTGGCTTCACTTTGAGTCAACTGATTTTTTAACCAGGAAAGCTGCTCCTCTCCTAACATTCTCTGGGTAGAATCATTAATTCCCGGAGCGTTGATACTATCCGGTGGCGCGGTTCTACCCTCCAATCTCTCATCCAGCATAATCAAATCCACTAAGTTGCCAAATGAGAATTTCCTATAGAGAGGCTTTACCATTCGTACAGGCATCCATTCATGGTAAGTTTGAACTGCAGCATTTTTCCTATCCTCATAACTACCTTCTTCCTCCTGATGGTTTTGGGCTCCACTGGTATAAGAATCATTGGCAATTTCATGATCATCCCATACAGTAATAAAAGGATGCTGTGCATGCACTGCTCTTAAATCAGGATCTAATCTATACTGAGCATAACGAGTTCTGTAATCTTGTAAACTTATGATTTCATTTTTGGGTAAATGAAATCTTCCAGTGGTAGTATCTCCATAAACCCCTCTTCCATATTCATAAATGTAATCCCCTAAATGGATTACCGCATCTATGTTTTTATCTTTGGCTATATTACCATAAGCATTAAAAGGACCAAATTGATAATTACTGCAACTTACTACGGCAAAACGAATTTCATCTGCATTTTCGGGTGCGGTTTTAGTGATTCCTATTAATGAGGTGGATTTTAACGCATTGAACCTATAATAATAAGAAGTGCCTGTTGCTAAACCATCCACTATTACTTTTACTGTATAATCCCTTTCTGGATTTGTTATAAAATCACCTTCCTTTACTATTTCTTGGAAAAGGGAATCGGAAGCAACTTCCCATTGCACTTCTATTTCAGGTATTATAGTTGCCGGTGTCACCCTAGTCCAGATTACCACGCTGTTTTGCATAGGATCACCAGAGGCCACACCATGATAAAAAGGTTTTAAAGCATCTACTCTCAAATGAGCCGTCTCCTCCTCAAAAACAGGGTACTCCTTTACCTTTTCAGAATTACAGGCAAATAATAAGGAGACAAGTAATAAAGCACAAAATTTTCTCATGGTTCAAAAGTAGTGTGGTTTGTTTTAATTAGCTCTCCAGCTAATTTATGAAATTGTTAAATAATTATAAATTTCACTCTTATCATTCTTAAAGAATGGTAGGCTTAAAAAGCTGTTTTACTGAGAATGTAAATAAGCAATAAGTAAGAAGGAATCTACCATTTTTAATAATACTTTTGTGCTGTTATAAAGTATTTTCATAATTTACTAAATTGTACTCGTGATTAAAGAACTCTCTAATAAAAAGGCAATCATTTTTGATATGGATGGGGTGATAGTAGATAACATCTCCTATCACATAAAGGCTTTAAAAATATTCTTTAAGAAATTTAACAAAGAAATTACAGAAGAATATTTCCAAACTCACTTAAATGGCAGAACTATTCAGGAAGTGATACACGGCCTAAAACCAAATGCATCTCCTGCTGAAATTATGGAGCTGGCGGAAGAAAAAGAACAGATTTACAGAGATTTATATCAGGCCGACTTGAAAGCTACTCCTGGACTTTATGATTTTTTAAAACAAGCTAAGGAACAAGGTCTCAAAATGGCAGTAGCAACCTCAGCCATCACCGCAAATGCTGACTTTACGCTAGATGGGTTAGACATTAGACATTACTTTGACGCGGTGGTAGACAGTACCATGGTAATTAAAGGGAAGCCAGATCCACAGATTTATTTAAAAGCAGCAGAATTACTGAATATTTCTCCTGCCGAATGCGTTGTATTTGAGGATGCACTGGCAGGCATTGAATCGGCAAAAGCAGCAGGAATGGAAGTAATAGGACTATATACTTCACTTAAAGCTTCGGAATTGCCGGATGGCTTGCTCTTAAAAATTAAAAACTTTGAAGAAATCGTAGAATGAATTTAAAATCACTCACTTTATCAATAATTATTTTACTAATAAGTGCCACTTTAAGTGCACAAAATGTTAAGATTGCTAAATTGAAATATAATGGTGGGGGCGATTGGTATGCTAATAAAACTGCTCTTCCCAATTTGATTAATTACTGTAACGAAAATTTGAATACAACCATTAATCAGAAAGATTATGTTGTTGATGTAGGTAGCAGAGAACTATATCAGTACCCTTATATTTATATGACAGGGCATGGAAATGTGGTTTTTTCAGATGATGAAGCTGAAAATTTAAGAAATTATTTAATAGCCGGTGGTTTTTTGCATATCGATGATAATTACGGGCTCAATCAATTCATCAGGTTGGAGATGAAGAAGGTTTTTCCAAATCATGAATTTGTAGAAATCCCATTTGACCACGCTGTTTACCATCAGAAATATAAGTTTAGCAATGGCTTACCCAAAATACATGAGCATGATGGGCAACCAGCACAAGGCTTTGGTATTTTTTATGAGGGCAGACTGGTATGCTTCTACTCTTATGAAAGTGATTTAGGCAACGGTTGGGAAGATAGCAGCATACATAATGACCCAGAGAGTGTAAGGTTGAAGGCATTGCAAATGGGAGCTAATTTAATTAGTTACACTTTTACTCAGAATTAATCAGAAAAGGCCTGATTTTTGTACTCTAGTCACGAACAAAGTCAGAAATAAGCACTTGTCAAACAGAGAAATTACTCGATTAAATGTAAATTTGCATCAAGGAAACTGCGAATGAAAAAACTAAGCATATTTATTTTCATAACATTAATAATAGTTGGTTGCGAACCATGTGATGATTGCGGACCTGTTAATAATTCTCCCTATTTCAATTTGAGTATATTTAATAAAACATATTATAAATCTTTAAAATATGACAGTTGTCAATTTGAAATTAAATTAGCTAATATAGATACCTTAATTACTGAGTTGGAAACCGCTATTGAGATTGATTCAATGGATATGCGAGTTGTATTTCAAGAAAGAATAGACTCTTTATTAAGAGAAGATAGTGTTTATAGTGATTCCTTAGTAATTATTAATACATTTATTAGCGATGTGCAAGACAGATTAATCAGTATTGAATCTGTAAATGACATAAATAATCTTTTCAAAAGAGAGGGCGATGAAACAGATAGTGCAACAAGTTTTAGGTTTCCCTTAAATGCTAACTCTACTGAATCGGCTTATGAAATTAAGATAGGCAATAGCGATATTGAGAGGTCTTTTAGTGTGTCTTATAGTCTAGAGGATACAGTGATAAATAATAGAATTACCAAAAGTGCTAAAAACTTACAAATTATTGGTGAATCTGATTTTGATTCAATCAGTGGACCCTTCGGATGCGAGCCAGTGATAAATTGTAGCAGCAATCAATTGAATATTTATGTTGAAATATAAAGTACTCTTTCTATTTACTTTGGCTTTTTTAAGTTTTACTGCTTTTTCTCAGGAGGAAGAAAAGTCTGAGGAGCAAGATTCTACGCTTATAGAAGGAGTTATAGATATCACCGGTAAGGAGGCAGAAAAAGAGGAAATTGTAATCCCTACTGATACATCTGAAGTTTCTAATAAATTGAGTATTGGCCTTGCTTTAGATTATTTGAAACTCCACACATTACTTTTGGACGAAACTGAAAAATGGGAGGCAGCTATAAATTTTAGAATTTATGAGAAAGTTTCTTTAGTTGCTGCATATGGTTTGGCAACTTTGAGGCCACAGGAAGGATACAGAAATGCAGAGTATGAATCTTCAGGAGATTATTTCAGGTTGGGATTAGATTATCATCTAACTGTTATTCCTGGCAACTACCTCTTATTAGGTGTACGCTATTCACAAACACAATATAGTGAGACAATAAACTACCAGATATTAAACCCTTTATTCAACCCCACCACTGACAATATTAACAGGCAAGGCTTAACCGCTACATGGTTTGAATTTGTTTTAACATCAGAGAAAGATATAAGAAACCTTTTCAAGAAAAAAATACCTGATTTTCTTTCTGTTGGGTTTAAATTACGTTTGAAAACAGCATTAGATTACACCGCGTTTGAAAGAGCTAATACCTATATAATACCGGGTTTCGGTCTTACTAATGCCAATATAAATCCTGAATTTAACCTATATCTTAAATTCAGATTAAATATTTTTTAAATATATAATGGTAGTAGTAAACTATCGAATAAGGATCAAATACTATAATTTCGCAACATGATCAACAATTTTTAGTTAATATAGCTATGGAACCCAGACATAAAGTTAATATGGAAATAAAATTTATTTACAATAGCAATCAAATAAAGGAGAGAGAAGCACTTGGTTACATTAAATCATTAGATCAACACTACATTAACGAGTTCAATGTTTATAAAGAGCAATTTACTGAAAGACAATTAGCTGATTTAGCTCAAAAATTAGGTGTGAGTGTTCTAGAACTTATTAACAAAGAAAGTGAATTCTATCAGGATGATATGGAAGATGGTAATTATGATGACAACGATTTATTAGGTCTCATAAAAAGAAATCCCGGCTTATTAAAAACACCCATAGCAGATTTCGGAAAATCCGCGAAATTCATAAGTTCTCCTTACGATTTTAATAATTTGGATATTGTTTTTAATTCCATTAAAGATGATCTGTCTAACAGTGATGAGAAATAGGTGATAATCCCATTTCATTGTTAAAAGATAAAAATTTATGAAGTAGCTTTTTAATAGCTACTTTTTTTTTGCGCAATTTTTCAATCCTTTCGTTTTCTTAATTTTTTCAAACAATACATATATACCTTTGTTATATATTCATTATTAACTTAAAAAAACGAATAATGAGTAACGAAGCAGAAAACACACAAAGCTGGCCAGATTTAGCTATTGGCTTATACGACAAATTAACCGGAAGAAACGCTCAGATAAATTACAACTTTAGCGATTTAGTTATTGGTGTTCCTAAAAAGGTTGGTTCAAATGAAAAGACAGAGTGGACTTTAAATGGGCAGTTAAGTATAACTACCACTGAAGCAAAATAAAGCCTTTACCAGATGAAAAAAGTAAAGATTAATGCAGATTTATCAATAGTATCTGAACAGCATCAAATTAGCCTAAACAGTAATGATGAGGTTTTGGAAATTAATATTACTGGTGAATCTGCTTTATTTATTCCCTTCAAACAATTAATAAAATTCTATAGATTAAGGTCGTTAACAGAAAATATTAGTCAGAAAGTAATAATTAAGAAAAACGACAAAAGCCTATTCCAGTTGAGTGGTGGAAATCTTAAAATCGATAATTATTCTGCTGCTTTTAGAATTTTAATCAAATCAGTTTTTAGTTGATTAAAACGTAAACTGTATACTCATATCTACACTTAAAAAATCTGGCGCGCTGTTGAAGCTCGCATTATCATTAGTGATATTCATAAAAGCTTTTTTATAAGTTGGCGTAATACTTAAAGAATAATTTTTTGAAAAATTATAACTAAACTCAACACCCGCCACTCCACTATAAAATAAATTTTTGTAAGATTGACTTTCATTATTCTCAAAGGATATTTCAGAAATCTGGTCATCACCCCCTCTTATAGTATTTCGCAGCATAATATCTGCGGTTGCTCCAGCCATCAGTCCTATGCCGAATTTTCTATCTAAAAACTTATACGACACAAGGAGTGGCACAGAAAGAATTTGAAAATCGTTGTATACATTATATTCTGAAGTAATATTAACAATCTTTCCATCAGCTAATTCTGTGGCATTACTCGCTCCATGATAAGGGAATATTTGGTCACTGTTAATATCTCTAATAACTGCACTACTTTCCGTAGATGACCTGTAATTACCATATTGTAATCCTGTTCTTATTTTTAATCTATCATTTAAGTGAACACCAAAGTGTAATCCAAAAGTCATGGAAATATTACTTCTTATAGGTGCATTACTCAAATCATCAACTATTTGTCTTTCCGCACTAAATTCTTGAGATGCAGCATCATTGCTTGTTCTTCCGGCAGATCCGGGAGCATTTAAGGCCGCAAAACCAGGTTGCGGAGACCCTGCTGAAATATTCGCATTAGGATTGAAACTTCCTGAACCTACATTAAAAGCCGATTGAAAAGCAAGACCTGAACCCTTATTTACTTTATCAAGGTTACTTATGGCAAAATAAGCGACCTCTTCTACTTCCACCTCTGGCATAATAATATTGTCAGCTTCAAAACTAATAGGTGCAATATTTTCAATTCTATTAATTCCTGCATGGTTAAGTGCAATTGCGTTTGATAAATAATTTTCTCTTTCATACAAATCATTAATGAAGGATTCATCTTGTAAACTATTCTCATTTAAAGCTACAACTAGAGTTTGCTTACTGCTAATTATATTATCCTTATCCCGCTCTTGATCCGAGGGTAAAAAGTTTTGACTATTATTATCTTCGGCAGTAATATTTGGCCCAACTGCAAATCCTTGCTCATCTGAGATGGTCTTTGAAGTCTCGGTAAGGTTTTTAATGACTTTAGAATTTATTACTCTTTCTGAAGAGTTAGAAGCTTCAGTATCATTTTCTATTATCTGTGGTGGGGTAATAATATCAGACTGATTGTCGTATAAACTTAAACTAGTCTCATTACTTTCAACACTTGTAATGTCAACAGTCTCTATATTTTGATTGGAACCATTAAAAACTTCTTGTACGTTGAAGTAAATGGACACAGCAGCTATTATTAGCACAGCAGCCGCTATATTTCTATAAAATACGGCCGCTTTCTGCATCTTAACATTTTCATGTTTTAACAATGCCCCTTCAATTCCTTCCCATACAGCATTAGAAGGTTCAATGCCTGAAGCATCAAATTTCTTCTTTAATGATTTATTGAAGTTATCCTTATCGTTATCGAAATCTTTCATTCCCCCACTTACTTTGTTTTTCTAAAAAATCCATTAATAATTTTCTTGCCCTTGCATACTGAGATTTTGAAGTCCCTTCGCTTATATTGAGCATTTTTGCTATTTCTTTATGTTGATACCCTTCTACTGCATACAAGTTAAATATAACCTGACAACCGGTTGGAAGCTTTTGAACCAAGTCCATTAAATCTTCCAAAGCCAAGTTTTCAACTGAAACAGCACTTAAGCCATCTTTCATATCATCAACATCCACCATAGGATATAAATAAAGCTTATTTCTTTGGTGGTTTAGAGCCGTATTGATGACAATTCTTTTAATCCAATACCCTAAACTTGAATCCTCTCTAAAGTTTTTTATACTTTGAAACACTTTTATAAAACCCTCTTGTAATATATCTTCTGCCTCTTGCGTTGATTTAGAATAGCGCGTAGCGACTACCATCATGCCCGAGGCAAATTGTTTATAAAGGTCGTACTGACACTTTCTGTCGCCTTTTTGGCAACCAGATATAAGTTCTTTGGTTGTTGGCATAGTGAAACCAAAAGGATTCGTGTATATTTAGACACAAAATACAAATTAATGGTTGGAATCAAGAATAAAATAAAGCAAATATTATTGGCAACAGCCATCATACTAATTGTAAAAGCATGTGTTCCTCTTCAACCCAATAGCACTAACAGTGGTAATAGCACAGCCAGGGTTAACTATCCACAACTATCATACATTAACACCACTTATGATCCTAATATAAAAACTGTACAAATCGCACATTTCAAAAATGGTAGTTTTGTAAGCGCTAATAACCCGATTGTGGAGCTTGGCTCATCAGAAAGACTGGTTTTAAGTTTTGATGATATAAATGAGCAACAATTGCTTTATCAGACCCGAATAATCCATATGAATAAAGACTGGACAGGTAAAAGTAATCTGCAATCTTTGGATTATTTAGATGATTTTAATCAATTTAGCATTAGAGATTTTGAATATTCGTTTGATACTAAAATGTCCTATGTTCACTATACCTTAACTCTTCCAAGGGTAAATATATCAGGCAATTATTTATTAGTAGTTTATAGAGGTAATAATGAAGAGGATATTGTACTTAGCGAAAGGTTTATGGTTTATGAAGATAAAGCAGGAATAGCCTATGAAATTATACCCTCAAATGTTGTTATGCAACGTAGAACACATCAAGAACTTAAATTTGACATACTACTCAATCAAATAAATGTTATCAACACAGGATCTGACATATATCCTCAAGTTAGACAAAATACCAACTGGCTCACAGTAAAAAAACCTAAAGATCCCATGAGGATCACTAATCAAAACAAGAAATTAGAATACGAATTCTATAATGGAGAACTTAATTTTCAGGGAATAAATGAATTCAGATTTATAGATATAACCACTGTAAACTTTAGGGGAGCCAACATTCTTAACATCGATAAAGATAAAAAACCTATTACCGCTTTAGCCGGAATTGATAAAAATAGATCTTCTGAGTCCTATAGGGAATGGAATGATAGAAATGGTGCTTTTATAATTGGAAATAGGGAAAGACAAACAGATGAAATGGTAAATGATTATTTCGAAACAACTTTCCAATTGGATGTTCCACAACAAAGCAGCAATATATATGTAATTGGCGAATTCAACAATTGGGAAATAAATGAAAAAAGCAAAATGAAATTCAACCCAAATATTGGAAGATACCAAAACCAATATTTATTGAAACAGGGCTATTACGAGTATATTTATTATACAGAGGGCGAAAATAATTATCAATACGATGGTAATTATATCGACACAGAAAATGAGTACGATATTTTAGTTTATTATGCCAACCAACAATTAAGATATGATCGACTGATAGGCTATTCTAAATTTAACTCGCGAGCTGCCCGGTAAAATAAGGAACTGTTTTACTTCCAGGTATAACTGTCGCTAAATCTAGCATCCCAAAACCTTTTTCACTAAATAGCCCTAGTCCACATTCAAAAAGGAATTGATGTATCTCAATAGGCGCTGTTAATATAAATGGAAAAGTATAACCTCGTACCTCATAAGGAATATCTTGATCAAAGAGAGGATAAACGCGTGAGTATTTTTTTCCTGCAACCTCTAACTTTTTTAAATATTCCTCATCAGGTCTGAAATCAAAGTCATTACCTAATGAAATATCTGTTTTCTGGGTAATAGATTGAACCAACAAATCTTTAAACTCTTCAGATTGAGGGTGTATAAATCGCTTCGCTAAATCATCAGAAAATTCTGGTCGGAGTAAAATCAATGGAGAAATACAGATATATTTCATTTCCTCACTAAATTCAATCTCAGGTTCCATTTCTACAGAATGTGGAATAATACAAAGCCCATTTAGTTTAATTTCAGGTAAAGAAAACAAAACTTCAATAATAGAATCAATAAACTGTTTATCTTGACTAGAAAATACTATGGTTATTTTCGAGCTATAGAAATGTAGCCCTGATTTACTTACAGTAGTTTGGCCTTTCAATCCAGAAAAGTTATAATGACTAAACTCAGTATATGATTCATCTCCATATATTTTAATCAAACCTTTAAAAAATCTGAATAAATAATATTGGTGATGAAAGGGAACAGATGCCCCTTTATCCTTATTTTTAAAAATTAATCTAACTCTCACAACCCCTATATTTAGGTATTTTATACAATGCGTATACTAAAAATGTTTAAAACTTTTATACATTTTTTTCAAAAACCATCTTTAAAACGCTATAACTCATGTTAAATATACGGAAAATCAAGTATTAAAGATTGATAATCAAAACTTTGAAAACCCTATAAAAAGAAAAAAGATGGGAGAATTAAATCAACCCATCTTTAAAATTTATAATTTTTTATAAAATTAAACATTAAATCTGAAATGCATAATATCACCATCTTTCACTACATATTCTTTTCCTTCTATAGACATCTTTCCAGCCTCTTTACAGGCTAATTCAGTTCCGTACTTTTCATAATCTGTTAGCTTTATTACTTCCGCTTTTATAAACCCCTTTTCAAAATCTGTATGAATTACACCGGCTGCTGCAGGTGCCTTCCATCCTCTTTTGATAGTCCATGCACGTACTTCCTGCACGCCTGCTGTAAAGTAGGTAATTAAATCAAGTATGTGATAAGAAGCACTAATCAATTTATTTAAACCAGATTCTTTAAGCCCATACTCTGATAGAAACAATTCTTTTTCTTCAGGCTCCTCAAATTCAGCAATTTGTGCCTCAATGGCTGCACTCACTACAATTACTTCAGCCCCTTCATCTTTTACATATTCCTTAAATTTATCGACCAAAGCGTTGCCTGAAACCGCTGAAGACTCTTCCACATTAGTTGCGTAAATTACAGGTTTATCCGTTAAAAGCATTAAATCCCTGATAGGCTCTTTTTCATCTTTAGTCATCACTAAAGTTCTGGCATTTTTACCTGCCTCAAGGGTCTCTTTATATTTAGTTAAAATAGTGAGTTCTTGTCTGGCCTTAGCATCCCCTGATTTAGCCATTTTTTCAACTTTCTGAATTTTCTTTTCAACAGATTCTAAATCTTTCAATTGTAGTTCTGTATCAATAATATCTTTATCGGCAATAGGGTTTACTCTTCCGGCTACATGGGTAATATTATCATCTTCAAAACAACGTACCACATGCACAATGGCATCAACCTCTCTAATATTGGCCAAAAATTTATTCCCTAGCCCCTCTCCTTTGCTCGCACCTTCTACAAGGCCTGCAATATCAACAAACTCAATAATTGTTGGTACCACCTTATTAGGTTTAACCAGCTTCTCCAGAATACCTAATCGTTCGTCTGGCACACTTATTACACCCACATTGGGTTCAATTGTACAAAAAGGAAAATTTGCTGCCTCAGCTTTTGCATTAGACAATGCATTGAATAAAGTGGATTTGCCCACATTAGGTAAACCTACGATACCACATCTTAAACCCATGAATGATTATATTTAATTTTGAAAAATCTTATACTGCTTATATCCTCTGTATAGCTCAATAAAAATTACCCTTATCACCGTATAAACAGGGATTGCGGCAATCATACCTAAAACTCCTGCCAGGGATGCGCCTGCAAAGATAATAACAAATATTTCTAAAGGATGCGCTTTTACACTTTTTGAAAAAATGAGTGGCTGCAATAAAATATTATCTGTTATTTGCACCACTGCAAAAACAGAAACAATTTTCACCACCAAAAACAATAGTTCATTATTAAATTCAAATATTCCGCCTGTAGTAACACCCACAATTATACCAAAAATACTTCCTAAGATAGGGCCTGCGTAAGGAATGAGATTAGCTACAGCGGCAAAAACTGCTATAGTGATGGCATATTTTATACCGAAAATACTTAAACCTACCGAAGCAATAGTAAATATGGCTATCATCTGAAATAAAAGTCCTAAGAGGTAATTACTTAACAAGCTTTCAATCTTGTAAATAGCTCCGATCGATACTTCAAAATATTTATTGGGAATGAATGAAATGAATCTTCTACGGACAAAACCCTTTTCAAATAACATAAAAAATGAAATAAAAGAAACTGCCAAAATACCCACAAAAAAACTTCCTGTTATAGAGATTAACTTATTAATCAATTGACTCACATCAACAGATTGCACAAAATTTAAAATATTATCCCTAAGGGTATTGATGATAAATCCGGTTTCTTTAAAATTGGGAATTGTATTAATTAAAAAATATTCAATTGATTGAATAGGCTCCGAAATTTTTTGATAAAGTGTATCGTAATCTAAAGCACTTAATATTTTAATTTGGTCAGAAACCAAAGGAATAAATAAACCAACAAAAGCTGTTAAAAAAATAATAAGTACCAGAAACGATACTAAAACTGCTAAAAATCGAGGAAGATTATAACCGTAAAAATATAAGCTATCCAAATAATTAGTAAGAGGCCTGAGGATAGTAGTTACAATTAAAGATATGGTTATATAAATAACTATATCAGGAAAAAGTAAGCTTACTGCAAATAATATAGATATACCTCCCAGGAGATAGAAAATGGGTCTTAGTCTGTTCACAGCACTAAGTTAATATTAAATTAAGAAAATAAAGCTCCTTTTTAAATAAGAGGAGCTAATGTAAGGCTAATTTCTTACCAGGACATGTTATCCCCTTCGTTTTCATTATCATTTTCACTGTATTCCCTATCGAATTGAGTGAAATCAAACTCAGGCATTAACTCAGTTTTGATATGATCTACACTTTCTGTTAGCGCTGACAGAAATTTATTAAAATCCTCTTTATAAAGAAAGATTTTATGCTTTTCATAGCTAAAACCATCTTCTTTATATTTACGCTTACTTTCAGTTATAGTAACATAGTAATCGTTTGATTTGGTTGATTTTACATCAAAAAAATAGGTTCTCTTCCCTGCTCTAACTCTTTTTGAAAAAATTTCTTCTTGTTCTCTTTCCATATGCTCTTTCACTTCTCGTAGGATAAATATTTGATTGTTTTTTCGTTATTGAAACTAAATATAGTATAATCAATTTCATATTTGCAAATTGTACTTAGTAATTTGCAGAAACTTAACTTAAGCTTAAAATAAAAACGGTTATAAATAATGGATATATCTTTAGAGAAATTACCCGAAATTCCATCTTTGGATTTACTGGCTAAACAATTGGTGGAAGGCTTTATAACCGGTCTGCATAAATCGCCCTTTCATGGTTTTTCTGTAGAATTTGCTGAACATAGATTGTACAATACCGGCGAAAGCACCAGACATATAGATTGGAAAGTATTCGCAAAAACAGACAGATTATACACAAAAAGATATGATGAGGAAACCAATTTAAGAGCTTACATACTTTTAGACAGCAGCACATCCATGTATTATCCTGAAAAAAACTATGGTAAAATAAGGTTCAGCATTTTAGCTGCTGCTTCGCTAGCCTACTTATTGCAAAAACAAAGAGATGCAGTGGGTCTAATCACTTTTTCGGATAAAATAAACACTTTCACAGAAGTAAAATCTACCCGCGCTCACCTGCAAAACATATTTTTACATCTACAAAGCCTATTATTGGTAGACCCAAAGAAAGAAAACACGGAATTAAGCCAAACTTTACATGTGGTGGCTGAGAAAATCCATAAAAGGTCACTCATTATCATTTTTAGCGACCTGATGACTCAGGCTGATCAACTCGAAGATTTTTTCAAGTCCATTCAGCATGTTAAGCACAATAAACATGAAGTACTCTTTTTTCAGGTAAACGATCCCTCAACCGAATTGGCATTTGAAATGGAGGATAGGCCGTATTTGTTTGAAGATTTAGAGACCGGTGAGCAAATGAAGTTAAATCCTAACCAGGTAAAGGATTTTTATAAAGAAAAAACGAGTGAATACTATAAAGAAATTGAAATGAAATGCCATCAATATAAAATAGATCTCACT
>JBBSPJ010000079.1:0-13882 GCA_038258905.1 Cytophagales bacterium | reverse complement strand
GATGCTGTGTTTTCCTCTGATGGAACCAAAATTTATACCTTGTCAGATGAAACAGGTGAATTTGAATTTATCAGCATGCCGGCAGATGGAATGGGAGACCAAAAGCAGCTCACCAAAGATGGCGAAATACTAAGATACGAAGGAGTGCCTTCCCCTGATGGAAAGTGGATGGTATACAGTGATCTGGCAAGAGACATGTATGTACTCAATATAGCAAATGGAACAAGTAAAAAGATTTCTTCTAACCAGGAAGGAGGAGGGCAATTCTCCTGGTCTCCGGATAGTAAATGGGTTGCCTTCGTTCAATCGGCTGCCAACACCATGGCGCAAATAAAGGTATACAATGTTGTGTATTTTTCCACTTTTGATCTCACCACAGACAGGGCCAACAGTACAAGCCCGAAGTGGAGTGTGGATGGTGAATTTATTTACTTTCTTTCCGATAGAAGTTTTACTTCCTTAGTGGGAAGCCCTTGGGGAACAAGACAACCTGAGCCCTATTTTGATGCCAGTGAAAAAGTGTACCACATATCCCTAAAGAAGGGAACAAGATCTCCATTTCGAGAGAATGATGAATTGGCTAGCCCAGGCAAGAAAGATGTAGAAGCAGACAAGTCGGCCAAAAATGCTGGCGATCCCAAGAAAGAAATAGTGGTCACTATTGATAAAGAGGGCATCCAACAACGTATAGTAGAAGTACCTATTGAACCGGGAAACTATAGTGGTTTGGAAGTAAACAAGCAGGCGCTCTACTTAGTGTCCAGCGAGACTGGAATAGGTGCTAAAAGCCACTTGTCTTTTGTTAAAATCGGCAATAAGGATGTAAAGCTTAAAAAAATGGTGAGCGACATAAATGGATACGAATTGACTGCAGATGGTAAAAAGCTACTTATAAAAAAGAAATCAGCTTATTATATGGTAGAGGCCGGCACATCAGAAGTGAGTGATTTATCAGATAGCAAAATTGATCTGAGTGGATGGCGTTTTCCGATTGAGCCAAAAGAGGACTGGAAACAGATCTTTACAGATGCATGGCGCATGGAACGAGATTACTTCTACGATGAAAATATGCATGGAGTAGATTGGGATGCCATGCATACGAAATATTTACCCCTTGTAGAAAGGGTCACCACTAGAAATGAGCTGTCAGATCTTATTGGCCGCTTTGTTGGAGAGCTTTCAGCACTTCATACTAGTGTGCGTGGAGGGGATGAAAGAAGTGATGCCAATAATATATCTGTAGCAAGTTTGGGAGCTATTTTCAGCAGAAACGTAGCCAAAGGTGGTTTTCAAATAGATTATATCTACACAGTGGATCCTGATTATCCGGATGAAAAATCTCCTTTGGATGATCCCTACCTTGATGTGCGAGTGGGTGATATCGTTACCAAGGTGAATGGAAAAGAGGTGCTAGCCGCAGTGGATATGGGCGAGCTAATCAGAAACCAGGCAGGAACTCAGGTACGCCTGTCCTTGCAACGCGGTACGGTGGCTAGAGATATTATAGTGAAACCTTTATCCAGTGAATATAACTTGCGGTATAGCGATTGGGAATATAGTAAGCGACTTGAAGTAGAGAAAAAAGGCGAAGATGAGATTGGCTACCTGCATTTAAGAGCCATGGGAAGCCAGGACCTGAGTCAATTTTACAGAGAATTCTACCCAGTCTTTAACAAATCGGGCCTCATTATTGACGTGCGTTATAATTTTGGTGGTAATATCGACAGCTTCATTTTAGAAAAATTATTGAGAAAAGCCTGGATGTATTGGAAGGCTAGAGATGGCGAACCCTACTGGAATATGCCTTATGCCTTTAGAGGCCATATGGTGGTTCTTGTAAATGAAAACACCTATTCTGATGGCGAAGCCTTTGCCGATGGCTTTAAGAAGCTTGACCTTGGTACTACTATTGGTACTAGAACCTGGGGCGGTGAAATATGGCTGAGCGGCACCAATACATTAACAGATAATGGCGTGGCCAGAGCTCCAATGTTTGGTGTTTATGGCGATAATGGAGAATGGTTGATAGAAGGTCATGGTTTTGTACCCGATATAGAAATAGACAACCTCCCACATGCTACCTTTAATGGTGAAGATGCACAGCTGGATGCAGCGATTGCGCTGTTGCAAAAATTAATCAAAGAAGATCCCAGGGAAGTGCCTGCGGTGCCTGCTTACCCTGATAAATCCTTCGATAATAATAAAAAACAAGCTGACGGGAAATAAGAGAGGCTAAGAAGCTTTTGCAAAGACAAGTATCTAATCAGTTGAGTAGGGGTAAAATTATTAGCAGTTCAGTAATTTGGAAAACTTACATTGAATGGACTCTGGAAATAGGTTATAAAAACGAATACGTTAATTTTTTGATGAATATTTCAGAACGGAATGGAATTGAATTTGAAATCAATCTGAATTTACAAATGGTATTGGTATTTTTGTCGCCTTCCATTTCTTCTGATAGAAGCAAACTATATTGCCAGTGAACAAAGAGAAACGTTTAAAGTATGTAGGGTTTAATGATATATGGTTTTCTGTAATCGGCATCCTGATTATAAGTCTTGTTACAAGCTATCAATTAAATAATATTTTTGGGGCGCCATCAATGACTGAATTAGTTTTAAGTTGGACTGTAACCCTGTTATTTACTATTATTGATTGGTTTGTCAATAGATCGATAATGATTTATTTACGAAAAAAATATCCTGCTTTTAGTGATGATACCAGGCGCATTACCTTGCTTTTTCTGGCTGTTGCTTCCACAGTTCTTTTAGTGGACTTTCTAGGAACCTCATTGTTGACATTAATTCCCGGTGTTACCGCTGTAGATTATCAATATCGCATTAAAATACTGTTATATTTTATTGTTTTAACAATTATGATCATGGCGATATATGAAGCTATTTATTATAACCTACGGCTTAAAAAATCGGTCAGGGAAGAAGAACAAGCAAAACAAATCCTTATACAAGCACAATTGGATGCACTTCTGAATCAGGCTCAACCACACTTTTTCTTTAATACACTGAATACGCTTCGCGATATCATCGACCATAACTCCAAGGAGGATGCAATGGAGTTTGTAGATAAGCTATCTGATATGTATCGTTTTTTATTGGAAGCGGGTAAGGAGAATTTGATTTGCCTTAAAAATGAATTGCGATTTGCCAGAGCCTATATCCACATACAATCCGAGCGATTTGGGAAAAATCTGCAATTGAATTGGGATATTTCTGAAGCTTCTCTAAACGCCATGATAGTGCCAATGAGTTTGCAGCTTTTGCTGGAAAATGCGATAAAGCATAATGTAATATCTAAAACGAAACCATTAATAATAAGCGTAACCGTCCAGAATAGTAAATTAGTTGTAAGCAATAAGCTGGAACCAAAATCCACACAATTACCATCAACTAAGGTGGGACTTGCAAACATCGAAAAGCGATATACTTTGATTTCAAGAAAATCAGTTGAAATCATAAATGACGGAAATCAATTTATGGTTTCTCTCCCATTACTAAATGTTTTAGATAAAAAGAATAAGAATGCACATACTGATCATTGAAGATGAGCCGAGGGCGGCAAGCCAATTGCAACGTATGTTAAAAACGTGTAGTTTCGATTTTCAATTATTGAGAATAATCGATACCGTTGAAGATGCCGTGGAGTGGTTTAAAGAACATGCCGCTCCCGATCTGGTTTTTATGGACATTCAATTAGCCGATGGCTTGAGTTTTGAGATTTTTCAGAAAACCTCTGTTGAAGCGCCCATTATTTTTACGACCGCCTTTGATCAATATGCTATACAAGCATTTAAAGTGAACAGCATTGATTATTTGTTAAAACCCATTCAAAAAGATGACTTAAGTGCTGCTCTGGATAAATTCGTGAAATCCAGTACATCTACTACTATTACTGCTGACGTGTTAAAGCAATTATTAGGTAGCTTGGAAGTTACGCAAAAGCGAGAAGGCTTAATGGTGAAAGAGGGAAATGGGTTTGTTCAAGTTAAAATTTCAGATCTGTTATACTGTTATTCTGAGGACAGCATCACTTTTGGTGTTACTGCAGGTAAGCGATTCATTATTGATGAAACTATGGATGAATTGTTCAATTCTCTGGATCAAAATACATTCTTTAGAATCAATCGCGGTCAACTAGTGGCGAAAACTTCCATTCAGAAAATCCACCCTTATTTTAATCATAGGATCAAGCTCTCCTTAACAAACCCAAGAGATCAGGAATTCATAGTCAGCAGACCAAAGACCAGTGATTTTAAAGAATGGATGAATCGGTAGGATTGATAGTTACAATTCAACTATGCTTTACGATGGTTCAATAAAAACCGCTTCTCATGATGGGCAGAAAAAATGATATTGCGTCAGTAATCATTTAAAAGCAAATATATCATGAAGTCACAAAAATTTACACTAATCTTAATAGCCCTTTTTTTAGGTAGCTATGTGTTTGGACAAACCGCAACAAATCAGTCCCCACTTTCAAATGGAAAAGAATTCGATATCCATAATAAAATCCAACAAAGAACGGATGAGATTTTCGACAGTCTGGTAAGAATCCGGAGAGACTTTCACAGCTATCCTGAAGTGTCGGAACAAGAGAAAAGAACTTCAGAGAAAGTAGCAGCGTATTTGGAATCGCTGGGTCTAGAAGTTAAAACGGGTATTGGCGGCTATAGCGTAGTAGGAATCTTAAAGGGAAACAAACAAGGCAAAAGTATCGCATGGCGCGCGGATATTGATGCAATGGCCTCTGAACTTCCCGATGTTGTTGATTTTTCATCAAAGAATGAAGGTGTACGTCATATCTGCGGCCACGATGTACATACAACCATTGGAATGGGAATAGCGAATGTTCTTGCCAGTCAAAAAGAAAATATACAAGGCACAATATATTTTATCTTCCAACCTGCGGAGGAAATTGCCAAAGGTGCTCAAATGATGATAGAAGACGGATTATTTAATCTGATTGAACCAGACGAAATTTATGGGCTACATATCTCACCAGATCCAGTTGGTACAATATCCACTAAATCAGCAAATGTATTTAGCCACATTTCAATTATTGAAGTAGCCTATAAATCATCCGGTGATCAAGACGCTGTGGTTAATTTCACCAAACAATTAATGAATAGTGCTCAAACCTACGGGCCAGATGCTCAATTTTGGGATTTCAGTAATGTTTTCAATCCTGAGATTGGTGTAACTAATCCTAAAACAATCTATAAAGAATACGTGGCCTTGACGAGTGATTTTCACATTAAAAAATCTGATGATCAATTGAATATTAGAGTAGGGGTCAACGCTAGCAATCTGGAAATATTAAATAGGTTTTTAGCATCAATTAAGAGTAAAATGGAAAGTTCTAAGTATTCCAAAGAGTTACTATCTATCAAATTTAATTTTCAGCAAGATATGCCCATCTTCTTTACCCCATTGAATAATGAAGAATTGACCAATGAAACTATGAAGAGTATTTCGGGAGTATATGGACAGGAAAATGTTACTACCCTTTATGGAGTGGCTCCTTTGAACTTTAGTGATGACTTTGCACTTTTTCAAAATTATGTCTCAGGCACCTACTTCTTTCTGGGAGCTTCAAATTATGAAAAAGGAATTATAGCGATGCCTCATACGCCAGGTTTTGCTATTGATGAAGAGTGTATTAGGACGGGAGTTAACTATTTTTCATCCATGATTGTGGAGAGGTTAAAGGACTAAATTAGTCACAATAAGGGATTTGCGTAGGTAGTAGACTTTCTCCGATGAGAGGTTAGCTTGCCAGTCTTTGACAGGAGGTTAGAGATAAAAGCTTACCTTACCAATCAAATGTAGGAAGGCCAGTGTTTCTCCTAAATCATATAGATTTCTAGCGTACTATAACTAACTTAGTCTTTAGCATTATCTCGAAAAGAAATTAATCTATGAACTCTACCTATACTGATTACGCAAATTATAATATCTGGGCCAATAACCGAATGATCAATTGCTTATTGAACCTAGACGAAAAATTATTGAAACAAGAAATTGTGTCCAGTTTTTCTAACATTGAAGCTACGATTTCTCACCTTTGGATGGCAGAGGCAGGTTGGCTTTCTCGCCTGAAAGGAAATGGATGGGAGGTATCCAAGGTGAAAGATTTTAAAGGAAATATTGCTGAATTATTGAAGTGCTGGCAAGAAACTTCCGATCAGTTTAAAAACTTTGTGATAACAACAGATTTGGACCAAGAACTTGAGTTTGAACATAAAGGAGAACAATTTTCAATACCCTTCAAAGAAATTGCACATACGGTTTTTAACCACGGAAGCTACCACAGAGGACAAGTGGTGACAATGCTTCGGCAGTTGGGAATTAACGAAATACCGCAAACTGATTATATTGAATGGGTAAGAGAGAAGGCAAGGGCTGAAAAACACCAAAATTTAAAATTCTAAGTAGTTCATTTTCACTGAAATTTCATGGTATTCAAGCTATCTAGAATGAAGGAAGTATCGATTTGAAAGAAGAAGAAACTATGTTCAATACTTTGAATAAAGTAACAAGAAGGAGACGAAGTATGAATATTTGTAAACGTACACAGTTGTTTGTTGTCGGATAGTAAAATATAAGACATATAGGTGGAATTATCCGCCTATTGAAATGTTGGGAAGCATACCATTCATGAAGAATCTGAAAACCATCTTTATATTTGTTCTTACCGGGTTCATTTTTCATGTAAGCATTATTGCAATAGACGGACTAACTGCAAAGCCGGTCAAAAGTGAATATGCTATAATTCTAGGTAATACTGTCAACCCGGATGGTTCATTGTCTCTCAGACTGAAAGCCCGAGTTGATAAAGGCCTTGAGCTGTATAATGACTCCTTAGTCACGAAAATATTTGTAAGTGGTGGCTTAGGGAACGAAGGACATTATGAGGGGCAAGTAATGGCAAACTATCTGATTCAGCATGGGGTAGCTGAGACTGATATAATGATTGATAACTCAGGGAATACGACTTGGTTAACAACAAATAACTTCAAAGAGATGAATCCTAATTGCAAATCAGTCATCATCGTGACACAATTTTATCATATTTCACGATCAAAATTAGCAGTTAGTAAGGTTGGTATAAAACATGTTTCTACAGCTACTCCTTCTTACTACGAATGGATAGACCTTTACTCGCTATTTAGAGAATTCTTTGCCTTATAAGTATCTGGTCATTTAAAGTCGACTCCAGAAAAGAGTGAAAATCGAATCTGCCCACCACTCCGTGATAATCATAATGTAAACAAGCCAACAATTTATGCTTTAATTTTTCCGCATCTTTAACAACCGAAGAGGTGCAGGAAGGCGACAGGCCGGATAATGAAGCGCTCAAATAGCCTCTAATGAACCTCTAGCAAGTCAAATTTTGCCTAAATACGTTATACCACACTGCATCGACTCGCTGAACTTGGCTTAGATTGAGATATCATTTTAATTAGCAATCAGCCTTGGTGGAAACCCCGAAAATTGCGTATTTTAGCTTTTCATAGCCTGTCTGCCGCGAGGCAGACGAGTATTAAGTGAACGAGTTTTATCCGGGCATCAGACAACACTCTAACAATACAAGCGAACAGAATAATAACAATTGAAGATAAAACAGTGAGTAAAGTTTTAAAGGCTTGTTTTCTTTTATTATTTGTTATCATTACCATAACGGCGGTTGCTCTCTGGCATGGTATGCATTCTTTTTTATTTGCCTGGGTATTAAATCTCATGCTAATGGTGGGTGTGTTGTTCCTCACTCAGACTTTCCAACCTAGATTAAAATCAAATTATTTTAAAACTAAAAAATGGGAGGGTAAAGGAAAGATCTATAAGACCTTTGGGGTTAATCAGTTTAGACAGATTTTAGTATGGGTGGGGTGGGAAAAACTCATTAAAGCTTCAAATCCTGTGAAAAAGAATTTGGTTGCTTTAAACCAAATGGAATATAGGACGAGACAGTCAGAATTTGGCCATTTAATCATATTTTTTATCGTAATAATATTCAATTTAGTGGTAATATTTAAATACAGTATCATACAGTCACTATGGCTATTTTTTTTAAATATAGTGCTGAATGTTTATCCTATTGTAGTTCAACGCTATAACCGGCCTCGACTTAGGAATTTAATAAATAGCAGTGGGGCGAAACTGGGCATAGAATGAATTTTATAAGGTTGTTGATTATATTCTATTCCTAACTATTATGTTGGCGTATTACTTGACAAATTAGAAATCAACCACCATATTAAATGACTATTAGGTACGCCTAGAACGTTCTTCGCTAGATTTTCTGTTGCACTGAAGCTATGGTTACGCTGATTATCTAGCACAGCATATCTTTTCTTAGAGATTTTCTGCAGTGCTATTTGACGAAGCTTTTGGATTTCAAAGCGGAAGAAGCTATGTTCAACACTTTATAACCAAAAACACCATTTAATTTATGGATAGTTCAACGACTGCAGAATTCAGAGGATTTAGTAAGAGTGATTTTAAAAATCTTATCGAATCATCTCACTTTAAGAAAGTCGAAAGTGGAGGTTTTTTGGGGATGTTTAAAAAGGTTGCATATCAAGATAATTTTGAGAATTATCTATCTAAAAACACAGAATTAATTGGTGAAATCAAAGGTAATGGGTTTTTACTTTTTGACGATATAGTTGCCTTTTTAAAGAAATATAAATCGATTGATATAAGGCAGACAGAATATCAAAATATTGATATTAATCCGATTTTAGAGAGGGAAGAAAACGCTTATTTTTTAGATGATAATTATATCAAGGTTGTTGCAGAACAGCTTTCAAAGAGGTCTTTAGAAGACAACGAAATAGCTGAATTCAACGAAAAACATAGTTTTGGGGCCACTATGTTAGAGCTCATTTCAGATCAAAAAGAGCAAATCCGACAACTTTCAACACATTTAAATCATTTTAAGTATGAAATGCTTTATATAAGATGTGGGGGAGGCTTTTAAGGTTAAATTCACATTTACTTGAGATATTTCAACTGATTTGAAACCAAAAACAATAAAGAAGGCTCCAATAATTATACATAGCAAGTTTTAACATTAACTTCGAAATCTTCAAAGAAGCGGCTGATAAAAAAGCAGCCGGATATTTTAATCAAAGCAGATTAGCTCACTAACAAGTTTTTAGCCGATGGTAAATATTCAACAAAGAATAGAGAATTGGCAAAAATTAAATACTTTTATCCTTTTAAAATTATAATATAAAATATGGCTTCAGGATTTTTTGCTTTATTTGATGATATAGCCATACTCATGGATGATGTGGCTGCTATGAGTAAAATCGCAACTAAAAAAACAGCAGGCATTCTTGCTGATGATTTGGCTGTGAATGCTGACAAAGCTTCGGGCTTTGTTTCTGCAAGAGAATTACCTATTTTATGGAAAATAACCAAAGGGTCTTTTTTGAATAAATTGATCATTCTCCCTATAGCTTTCCTATTAAGTGCTTATTTACCAGTGGCTATTACCCCTATTTTGTTATTTGGAGGGGTTTATTTGGCCTTTGAGGGAGCTGAGAAGATATATGAATACCTATTCCACAGGAGCGAGGAAAAAGTGAGTGCACTAGCCACAGAAATGACGAAAGAGGAGATCTTAGCCTATGAGAAGGATAAGATAAAAGCCGCCATCTTAGTGGATTTTATCTTATCGATTGAAATCGTCATTATAGCGTTAGGTACAGTAGTAGAAGAAGAAATTACCATGCAAATTATAGTAGTAACAGTGGTTGCAATTTTAGCAACTATTGGAGTGTATGGTTTGGTTGCTTTATTAGTGAGGATGGATGATTTAGGCTTTAAATTGATTGCTTTAAATGATAATAAGAATAGCTTTCCAAATAAAGTGGGAACCGCACTTGTTAAAACTTTGCCTGTTTTAGTAAGAGGATTGGCTATATTAGGCACTATTGCTATGATTTTGGTAGCCGGAGGAATATTTGTGCATAATATTCACTTTATACACGATGTTTTTTATGCATGGCCCTCTATTTTGGCAGAGCTTACCGTTGGTATTTTGGTGGGGATTGTAGCTTTGGTTGTTTTTAAATTAGCCAAAACGGTAATAAAGGCTGTAAAAAAGTAGGTGTTGCAAAATGTATAAAGTACTAGCATAAATTTAGTGGCAAGTCTGTTTTTACTTAGAAGGACCGGCCTTATTCACTTTAGGGAGTTAATAAGTGAATTCAACCTTGAATTTTTGTTCAAGTCATCTGAGTCTTACTATCGGTACATGAAAGTAGTTAACAAAAAGTTTCCTTTGCGAAAACTTTACGTCATTGCGACTCTGCGAGACTTTTATAGCGTTTTTAGATGCCTGCGGTCTTGTTTTATTGTATAGTAGCAAAAAGAAAGAGTCTAAGAAAGCACCACCAATTAGAGAACTGAAAATAGATAGAACCATGTACAATTTTAAATTACCGATTTCAATTCGATGTTCTTTCACAGAAATTAAAAATGTATCTTTTGCATTAAGATGAAATCACACAGATTATATATTTGGCTCACTTTATTTTCACTAGCACTTTCTGCTCCTTCCATTCTCTATGCGCAGCAATCAGAGGTTCCTATTAAAGTGGACCCACTTTTTAACTTAGAAAAACCTGAAACCTTGGGGCTTTCATTTGCCCAAGAAGCAGAAACATCTACTATTTTCTCTCCTGGTCAAAATACCAATAAATACAATCATGGAGTAGTTTTATTTCCTTTCAAAGGTATGCTCTATGCCCAATGGCAGAGCTCTGCTTTAGATGAAGATGGTGCAGATACACAAGTATTTTACAGCAGAAGCGCTGATGGAAAAGAATGGGGTAATCCGAATGTACTAACTCAGAAATGGGATGGGGGTATTATAACCAGTGGAGGCTGGTGGAGTGATGACCAAACGCTTGTGGCTTATTTATGTGTTTGGCCTAATGAAGACAATGGATTCAAGGAAGGTTACACCGAATATATTACCTCAAAAGATGGTGTTAATTGGAGCAAATCAACACCTGTGATCAATCAGGAGGGTAAACCGGTGCTGGGTATTATTGAGCAAGATGTACACGCGTTACCAGGCGGTAGATTACTGACTGCTTTTCATATGCAGCCGGGGCTCATTGCCACTCCTTATTTTACGGATGATCCATTGGGCATCAGCGGATGGAAGCCTGGGAAGATGAAAAAACCTACCTGCCAAAGAAGGCATGAGCCGGGAATTGGAGCCAGCCTGGTTTTATAGAAAAGACAGTGCCATCGTGATGGTTTTTCGTGATCAGTCAAGCACTTTTAAAAAACTGGCTTCTGTGAGTAATGATCAAGGACTTACATGGTCGGATCCAGTACTTATTGATACACCCGATTCCCGAGCCAAGCAAAGTGCCGGTAACCTGCCTGATGGCACTGCTTATATGGTCAATAATCCTTCCGGTAATAAAACACGGTTTCCCTTAGTAATTACCTTAAGTAAGGCTGGTTTTTTATTTGATAAAGCCTTTCTATTAAGGGCAGGAGGGGAGGATTTACAGCCTCAACGGTATGAAGGGAAATACAAGCGGGCAAGGTATAGCTGTCCCAAAAGTGTGGTTTGGGGTGAATTCCTTTATGTTGCTTATGCCACCAATAAGGAAGATGTGGAGCTTAAAAGGGAACCTATAAGCAGTTTAGTAAATGATTAATGCTATGTTTTATTATTTGTGGAAACAAGTATCGAGAGTATTTTAATTGCTTTTTAATGATAAAATAGGATTTTATAAGGTAATTACTTATTTTCATCAATTCTAATAGATGTCACAATAGTTTTTGTCTTTTTAAAGTTAAAGAGGGGAATTGTAATACTGACCATTTTAATAATCTTTACATGGAAAATATATCAATAAATAAATTAAAGGGTGTTTTAATTGTACCTATTGGCATAGCCATTATTTTAGTACCCTTATCACTACTTATTGGATGGAATTTGGTCACTTTAATAGTTTTTTGGCTAGTTATTACTCCCGCCCTCACAATTTATTTACCGAAATTGGTTTCGAAAAACATAAACCACCTGTTTGAATCACTAGTGGGAATGGGTATTTTTTATGCCCTGATGGTACTTATGATTTATGATCATTATCAATCTGATTATTTTCAACTGATGATGTGGAGCGGAGTAATAAATTTGATTAGCGTTACGGTACATTTAAGATGGCCTACTGTACAAGCTGAATAAAAAGTTTTTAAAGAATTCCATTCCTAAAATCAATTACTATATAGCCCTATCCCTCTTTTACACTGCAGTAAGCTGTGTGCCTATCGGGCAACAAATGAAGCCTGGTTATGATGTAAACCTCAATAATTACGAAGCTTTTAAAATCATCATCACTGAAGACAAGTTTTTAGTAACATTGAATCCAGAATATAATGGATATCAGCTTTTTTCCGGAAGGGGACAAAAGATAAACAAAGTTGATTTAATGAGGAGTGACTTTCAATCCGAATTTTCAATAGCCGGTTAAGGTAGTATTTATACAGGTGAATTAATTGAAAAATATCAGATTCAGTCTGAAAATCCGATGAAGGTAAGCCAAGATCATTTAGTTTTCTTTATTAATTTTGGAGCAGGAGGTGATTTGCCTGATTTGGTGACTTATCAGCTAATTTGGAACGGTGAATACTATTTCACTGATGATTTACACACAGTAGATCTTGCCTTATCATTTAAAGACCTTGACATGGGGCGTGATTTTATTCATAAAAATATTAGTTTAGACCTTTTGCCATTGCAAGCAACTGATACAAAATTCCTTTATATTAACTTTTAAGGATATGATCAATTGCTTCTTTATGAGTATAAATTACTTGTTGCCATTTTTTATAGTTAAACAATTTAAAATATTTCAATAGAAATAATTTTAATCTTGCTTCATCAACATAATTATCAATCTAATCTTAGCCAAAAAATGAATACTTCCTCCTCCAACCAACATTCAGTTTTAGTACATTTCCTTTACTATAAAGAAGAGCTTGATGCTTTGTACGAATTAGATGAAAAGCTAGAGAATGCTATTCGGGATGCCGGTGTTGGAAAACATGAGTATCATGAAATTAATATGGATATGAGTGATGGTACTTTGTTTATGTACGGCCCTAATGCAGAAGAACTTTTTAAAGTAGCAAAGCCCATTTTGGAAAAAACAGACTTTTGCCAAGGAGCCTGGGCCGTGCTACGTTTTGGAGATAGTGAAGAGGATACAAGTGAATTGGAAATTCAGATTGAAGCAAAATCCTAATAGCTTTTTATTAATATTTGAAAGAGATTAAAAATTGTCTAAAAATAAAAAAAGGCCCGCCTTCGCGGACCCCATTTGTAACCTAAACAAATTTTATTCAATTCTATATTATAATACTATTGTTTCTGAATCAGACCCTGAACTTACTTCAAATGATATTTTACCTTCTACTTTTAATAGATTATAATTTTGGATAAAGCTCACCATATCAGTTATAGTAGCGTTATACACAACGCGACCAAATTGATCTTTTACAGTAATATATACAGGATTAGCTGCATTTTGTAAAACTTTAAGCTCTACCTTGTTAGCATCAATTCTTGTAGCCTTCGCTATCAAATTATTTGATACTGAAGAAATTTCTTTAGTACCAATAGAAATTCTTTCCGTATATACATTTTCACCTTCAATTACCACAATAGAATACTCAGCACCATCTAATTGACTAAGATTATAAGGCCTCACAAATGCATCCTTATTTAAGATGTTTTCGCGAAATATTACATTTCCATTCGCATCTAAAATCTTTACTGTAACCTTCTCTGAACTAGAAGGAATAAAAGTAAGATTGGCCATCTT
>JBBSPJ010000078.1:0-13982 GCA_038258905.1 Cytophagales bacterium | reverse complement strand
TAAATAATTATAATTATTGCTGTACATCATAATAGCTTTTAACTCATTCACCTTACAAATTTTATGCAAATATCCACCTCACTTACCTTCATTGGTTCAACCACTAAATGGTTTTGTTTATTGACAAGTTTCTGCATTGGCTTAATTGCTTACCAAAGCATTTTTACTGCAAACTATACCTATTTCTTTTTAGCCTGGAATTTATTCCTCGCCTGGGTGCCTCTATTCTTTGCTTTGATCTGGCAAAAGCGCTTGGAATTAAATAAACCCTTAGCTACATGGAAACAATTCGGTTTATTCGGACTATGTCTTTTGTTTTGGCCTAATGCACCTTACCTTATTACAGATTTAGTGCACCTTAACCGCTGGATTAATCCTGCCCAATGGACGGACATTATCGTCTTTTTTGCTGCTGCCTGCACAGGTTTTTTACTAGGCTTGTATTGTTTATACAAAGTACATCAAATTCTGTCGCGCACTTTTAGTGAATTCAAATGCCGATTGATTATGATTGGTACTATTGTGTTATCGAGCTATGGTATTTATTTGGGTAGGGTACAGCGTTGGAACAGCTGGGATATTGTAACCAAACCACATCACCTTATGCGGGATGCTTTTGTACAGTTAGGGAGCTCTGAGGCCTGGAGCATTATTATAGGATTCAGCTTATTTTTAGGGTTTTCATATTTTCTCACACTTCAATTGATTAAAAATGTTAGGAGTAAAAAATAGTATTCAGAAAAATGTGCGAAGCTATGGTTTTGCTATAAAAGGTATTCGCATGTTGTTTGCAGAGAATAATTTCAAAATTCAATTACTTGTGGCAACTATTACCATTGCTTTAGGATTTCGGTTGGGTATCACGCCAACTCATTGGTTAATAATTATTTCCTGCATAGGCATGGTATTGATGGCCGAAGCATTTAATACGGCTTTAGAAAAATTATGTGATCATCTGCACCCTCAACAGCATGAGGTAATAGGTAAAGTAAAAGATCTTGCTGCAGGTGCTGTATTAATAGTAGCAATTTCAGCCGCAGTGATAGGTGTATTGATATTTTGGCAGTATTTTTAAATAAAGAAACTTCCCTTTCAATATAAAGTAGAGTCAGGGTTCTCATGTAAAATACTAATAACAAAAAGGATATCGTAAAAAGGGAAAATAAATGGTCGTTTATGAAATTTAGGAATAAATGATTTCGCCTACTACCTACTCAATTTTATCAAAATGAAAACCATAATAAGTTTTTAAAGCGTTTGCATTACTTTGCTCATCATTTTCAAAGGTTACCTCCATTCCACTATCTATTTCCGTGAATTCGAGCGATGCGGTTTGGGCAAGAGTCCAGTTGAAATAACCATTAGGATCCATCATCTTCAGTTTTCCATTTTCTAATATCACCTCCACAAAAAAATCTCCTTCTGTATCAGGAACGGGGCCAAATTCTCCATTATATTTATATTTACCAGTGAGCTTTTGTAATTGTTGCGCATCAGCTGTGTAAGGTTCAATTATTGTGGGTTTGCTGGTTCCCCAGCCATAGTAAGTAGAAAGGGACTGTAATATTTCATTAATCAAAGGTCGACCTTTATCAGCATTAGTCATAATGATTACTCCATCACCTTGATAAGCAAATGCCATCATTTCTGTAGTAAAGCCTTCATTTTTGCCTCCATGTTGGAATATTAATGAATCCCCAGCCCATTTTAGCATGGGACCCAATCCCCAGGTATTCTTTACTTCGGTTAGCATCAATTCAACGGTCTTCTGAGATAAGATGCTCTTTTCTTTTCCTGCCAGGATTTCCTGCATTTCAATGCAATACTTAGCTAAATCTGATGGGGTAGTCCACAGACCGGCAGCCGCTTTTTCGGAATGATTATGCCATAACCCATCAACTGCTTCACCTATTTTGTTATAAGCAATACTGGCTGAAGCCTCTAAATTTTTCGGAAGCGGTTGTTCATAGGTGCTTTTGGTCATTGCCATGGGTTGCAGGATTTTATCATGCATTACTTTTTCAAAAGTTAATCCGGTCACATCTTCCACTACTTTTTCCATAAGAGTGTATCCCCCTCCTGAATATCTCCAAATACTACCGGGTATGGTATCTACAACTACCGCGGGAGTATTTCCCTCACCATTCAGCACCTGAATTAAGGTCGGCAATTCCTCGTCAACAGCATATCCTGGAAATCCATGTCCTGTTAAGCCAGCAGTATGGGATAGAATCTTCCTCAGGGTTACTTTTTGCTCTTTGGTGTACTCACTTTCAGGGATTTTCCAATCCTTAAGATAGGTATTTACATCCTCATCAAGATCAAGTAGCCCTTCTTCCACTAGTTTTAATACCGATAATGCAGCTACTGGTTTACTTATAGAACCTGCCTGAAATAGTGTGTTATCCCTAATTTCAACTTTTTCATTTTTTATAGTGTTACCTATTCCGTAGCCCTTGGCCCAGTGTAATTTACCATCTTTTATCACTGCTATACTTAAGCCCGGAACATTATAATGATCCATTCGCTCTGTAATGGTATATTTTGTGGGTTCTTTACCATCAATTTGAACCTTGGTTGTTAGATTTTTTTCAATCTCCTCTATTTCTGCAGTAGGCTTATTTTCTGAATCACTATTGCAGGCTGTGAAGAGGCAGAAGGTGAGCAGAAGGGGTGTTAGAATAGTTTTCATTATTGATGATTTATTTTGTAAAAAGTTCCGTTAAAGTACAGAATAGTTTATTCTCTATCTCTCAATGATTTTATTTTCTCTGTACTAAGAAGCCAAGTAGCTCCTTTATTTTGCAAGCCAATTGTTAGCTTTTTATCTCCTGTCCAAAGAGGTGCACCTAACTCCAAGCTAAGTGCTTTAAAAGGACTATCAAATTCATCCACATTTTCTGTAAGCTTTATTGCTTTTTATCAAGTTGAACTTGGGAAAGTATCTAAATCGATTAAATCGATTTTTTTCATTAATATATTAATAAGAACATCGAGTTCTAACTCCGTTAACATGGATAATTTTAGTAATTTTTCCCGGTGCCTATTAAGCTCTTCAGTAATTATTGCAGGAGCATAAAATTCAAAAATCATATTTGAATTAAGAAGTAAATCACTTATTGTTCCCTGTGGATTAAGAATACCACTAAAAACAATGTTAGTATCAACTACAACTTTCACTTAATATATCTACTTTTATTTTCTTCCCACCAAGATGATTTTGATTCTTTGGCAAGATCATTAATTTGGTCTTGAGTAGCTTTACTCTTGGATGCTATTTCCCTAAATTTGATATAATCGAGAACCCGTTGCAAGCCTGTAAGGTCAGTATTTGCTGCAACTCGGATTACAATTTCTTCATTTGTTCTCTCTATTTGCATAATCAAATATAAACAATTTCCCCCAATGAAACATCTTTTTTTAAGCAACAAAAAATCCCATGAATATAATTTTTGCCAAAAAATAATACAACAAATTGAGGATCGATTGAATGAAGCTGATATTTTTAATTGATGATTTTACAACTTAAAAAACTTCCCTAAGATATTCCATCGGACTGCTTCAAATGATCTCTATTCGATAAGCATCAACGAAATAGCACACTACCAATGAGGTGTTTTAGAACTTCACACAAATTTTTTCTTTTTATTATGTAAGGTTTTTCAATGACGCAACGATAAGAGTCATTTGTGATGTTACGTTCTAATTATAAAGATTGCTTCACTGCCTTCGCAATGACGTTTTAATTGAACATTAACTCTTCACACCAAAGCTATCATTACCGATTAAACTTGGCTGATTAAATCTACCAGACTCGTCTCTGTTTTCTAAATTTAACACACCCCTGGGACATACAGATGAACAAACGCCACAACCCACGCATGAAGACCTGATGATATTCTGACCTCTTTGAGCGTACCACCTTACATCAATACCCATTTCGCAATAGGTGGAGCAGTTGCCACAAGAAATACATTGCGCGCCATTGGTAGTGATTCTAAATTTAGATTTAAAACGTTGTACCAGACCTAAATAAGCTGCGAGTGGGCAGCCAAAACGGCACCAAACCCTATTGCCCATAAAAGGATAAAAGCCTGTGCCTATCACTCCGGCAAAAACTGAGCCTATTCCAAAACCATAAGCGGATCTGATGTTATAAGAATTAATACCTACTATGGATGAAGAGCCTGTAAAATAAGTATACAATACTGCAGCAGTCATCACCACTGCAAAAACCAACACCGAATGAATAAGCCAGCGCTCAATTTTCCATGCACCCAATGATTTATCTGATAATTGTCGGTAAGGATCTCCTAATGTTTCGGCTAGTCCACCGCAGCCACAAACCCAGCTGCAATACCATCTTTTACCATATAAATAGGTAAATAAGGGTACACCAATCACAAATAAAGCAATTCCCCAACCCAGCATAAAAACACCTAATGTGCCTGCTTCTAACATTTCATCTAACCTGTATTCAAAAAAGAAGGTGTAATCCAATGGCCACATGTTTTTAAGATCCATATAAGGCTGATTGAGCCTTACCAATATTTCAGGTATTAGGAAAGCAAAAGCCAGCTGGAAAAACATAACTGATACAGTCCTGATCATTTGGTAGGGACTATGACGGTATTTAATAATCATTCGGATGCCCATAGTCAAAATAGCTAGGGTGTAGAGAAACCCATATAAAAACCATCTGCTGGCAGGGTTGCCACTAATTAAAATACTAAGAGGATCAACCATAAGCACCCAACTGGTCATGTATTCAGGATACCAGTAGAGAAATACATAGAAGCTAATCAGAAAAGTACCGAGTAAAATACCTATCCAGCCTCTGTTTTTTAAAGCACTGTGAAAAATGCCATCATTTTTAATACCGGCATGTTGCGTTTTTAATCGGGGCAATAAATACATAACGGCTCCAATGATTGGAATTAAAATAGCAATTAATAACCACAACCAGGGATTTTTAGCCACACTGCTTATATCTGAATATTTTGCTATTTCAAAAGTATAATTATTGATAGCACTTTCTGAAAATCCTTTATTCCCTACAATGCCATTATTTACATCTTGAATTACTTTTTCTAATTGAGCAATCAATTCCTCCTCTGTTTCGTAGGATTTATCTTGCATCCAGCCTGTATAGTCCAACAATTGCTCTCTTTGCCAGCTGCTTACTTCTCCCTCCTTCTGAACTGCTTTTTCAATATCATTCTGTTGGAAAGTGTTGTCTTTTCCAAATCCGGCTATTTTTTGTGCAAGCTCCTTTTCAATAGAAAATTTACTTTTCACCTCTTCGTTGCTCGCTTCAAATTGCTCCTTAACGTCATTAATAAATGAAAATTGACTGGTATAAGTTTTTTCCTTCAGTTGAGTAAAATTCTTTCTCACCAATTCGTGTCTGTTTTCACCCAACACTTCTTTTAAGGTGGTATCTGAAATTTGAAATTTGCCCATAAAAAACATGGACAAAAAGATACCAAAACCAATGATGAAGATGATGATTCCCAGTTTATGAATTAATTTTAAAGCTGCCATTATTTCTTTTTATAAATTAAAGTATTATAAGTAAATGTATTCAATTGAACTAATCTGAAGTCTTAAAAAATTCCAAATCGTTTTTTTGTTTTAATTTGATCTTCCGGATATCTTTCATTGTACATTTCAACTAATTCTCCTTCATATCTCTTAAAAAATTCAGGATCAAAATTAGCCTCTTTAATATTTTGGAATACTTTTTTCATTGGCCACCGATCTCTTATCATTTTATCGCACACCTCGTGCCGGTAACGAATTCCCATTAAATTCACCCCTTTTAAGGTTTTTGCCTCTTTATGAAATATGAGCCTGATGGATTTCTCTCCTTCCTCATGCTCCCAGTAAAAATATTCTTCTGTTGCCTCATCGGGTTGGTTGGTTACCTGGCCATAAGTTTGGTATTCAATATCTAAAAATTTAGCTGAATTAAACCAGATTCCAGGTTGATAAGCCGTTTTGTTACCGCAAACTGTTTGAGCCAGCGTTTCTCCATGCATTCTACCCGTATACCAAACCTGCTCTATTGGTCTCCTGTCCTCAGCGGGTGCTTTTTCAAATTCTGCACAATCACCAATGGCATACACATCTGGCTGGTTAGTTTCAAAATACTCATTCACTTTTATGCCTTTATTGATTTCCAAATCTGTATTTTTCAAGAAATCGATATTGGGAGAAACGCCAACGGTAAGCCCTACAAACTGTGCTTCCAACTCACCTCCTTCTTTCAACTGAACAGCTTTAGCTCTTCCTTTTCCATCATCCACAATTTCAGTAATTTCTGATCCTAATAATAAAGTAAAGCCATGCTTTCGAATATGTCGATTGACCATTTCAGACTCTTCAGGTGGCAGTACATTATTCCAAAAACTATTTTCACGAACCACAAAAGTGACATCTATTTTCCTCGTATGGAACATTTCACCCATCTCTATGCCAATTAAGCCACCTCCTACTATCACAGCTTTTTGTGTGCTGAGGGAATATTTCTCCATCCCTTCTAAATCCTGATAGCTGTAGAGCCCCTGTACTGCCTCCAAATCCTGACCGGGCCAACCAAATCTATTAGATTTAGAGCCAACAGCCAATATAAGCACATCATATTCAAGATTTTCACTGGAATCTAAATGAAGAGACTTATTCTTGAAATCGATATTTTCAACATAATCTCTTTTTAAAGTAATTCTATTTTTCTCCCAGAAAAAATCTTCATATGGCTTAGTGTTTTCATATTTCATATGACCCATATAAATGTACATCAGTGCTGTGCGTGAAAAGAAATGGTCTGTTTCAGCAGAAATAACGGTTATGGCATCATCACTATGTTTCCTAATATGACGGGCAGCGGTAATACCAGATATGCCATTTCCTATTATTACTATGTTTCTCATTTATACAACAAATTTAATACAACAATGATAAGGGTTTTAAATCTAGTCAATTGTCCAAGCAATGACAATTCTTTAAAATCTAAGTAGCTAGCTTTATTCGTAATTAACAACAAATTCAAAAAATGAAAACAATAAAAATCTCAATAGTACTTTTACTCCTATCATTTAACCCCTTATTTGCATTTTTGCAAAACACCAATGATTTTAATAAGGAGACTGATGTGTTTTTAAAAAAATACGTTAAAAATGGAAAAGTAGACTATCAAACATTAAAATCAAACTTTAATGACATTGATCCCCTTTACAACTCTTTAAAAACGGTAGATGTAAAAAACTTATCTGAAAATGAAGTAAAAGCATTTTACATAAATGCTTACAACGTCATTGTAATTCACCAAATTACTAAATATTTTCCTTTAAAATCTGCTTTAGACAGAAATGGTTTTTTTGATAAGGTAAAACATAGAGTAGCCGGAGAAAATTTAACGCTGGATCAAATTGAGAAAGGTAAGGTGATATTAAAGTTCAAAGATCCTTTGGTGCATTTTGCTTTTTCCTGCGCTGCGATTGGCTGTCCGGAATTAGCCAATTACGCCTTTATGCCTTCTCAAATTGATGAGCAACTCAATGCAAGGGCTAAAAATTCTATGAATAACCCTGATTTTATTAAAGTAGATAATTCGAAAAAAGAAGTAAACGTATCAATGATTTTTAAGTGGTATGAAAAGGATTTTCTAATGAACGAGAAATCAGTAATTAATTATATTAATCAGTATAGAACTAAGAAAATTCCAGCTGACTATCAGGTTAACTTTTATGAGTATGATTGGTCTTTGAATATTCAGTAAAGATTTTTTTTCGTAGTTTGTTTTAGGTAAGAAATAGTCGGTATATAATGTATCGACTTTTCTTTACTATGTTGGGTAAAATCAAAAAAACCTCAGTGTTCACTGAGGTTTTTAATTCTATAACTGATTTGATTAATTTACAGCGTTTTGTTCATTTCATGCACACCTTCTGCAAATTCTTCTACCATCTTATTATTAAAGGCTTCCAAATCTTCAGGAGAACGGCTTGTTGTTAAGCCCTGATCAACCACAACTTCCTGATCCACCCATCTTACACCTGCATTTTTGAGGTCAGTTTTAATGGAAGGAAAAGAAGTCATTACTCTACCATTTAATGCGCCTGTTTCTAGTAAACTTTGTGCACCATGGCAAATGGCTGCAATAGGCTTTCCTGTTTCAAAAAAATGCTTAATAAACTCGATGGCATTTTCATTTCTTCGCAACTTATCAGGATTAATTACCCCACCAGGCAATAAAAGACCATCGTAATCTTCTGCTTTTGCATCGGTTAATATTTTATCTGCCTCAATGTCCATGTTCCAATTACCCTCATTCCAACTACGGATATTTTTGGAGGGGCTAATTATATGTACAGTGGCTCCTTCTTGTTCTAATCTACTTTTCGGACTGGTCAATTCAATCTCTTCGAAACCAGTTTCAGTTAATATTGCTATTTTTCTATCTTTTAAAGTACTCATAATAAAAATTTTAAGGTTATAAATTATAGTTTAAAAAATGTATTTATATAGTTAATTGATACGAAATGTTGGGGTGATTGATTCAAAGCAGTAGTAAAAGTTTAAAATTTGTTACTTCTCTCTTATAAATTCATTAATACTTTACATATCTACAAAAAAAAGAGCATTTTTGCACCGCTAAAAATAAAACATGTTAAAAGGAGCCTTATTTGTATTTTTCGGTGCTTGCAGTTTCGGAGTATTAACCACCTTAGTTAAATTGTCCTATCAGGAAGGTTTTACCTTGGGTGAAGTAAGCGGTGTGCAGGTATTTTTCGGAATGATTATTCTATGGATAATACTGATATTGCGCGTGTTAATTCAAAAAATAAAAATCAAGTTTACATGGAAAAGTAGCTGGAGAATACTATTAACGGGAATAAGTACAGGATTAGTTAGTTTATGCTATTATAAATCCATACAGGAATTGCCCGCATCAATAGCCATACTGTTGCTTATGCAATTCACATGGATGAGTATGCTCCTTGAAATAATTCTTCACAAAAAATACCCCACCAAAATGCAATGGCTAGCAGTGGTTTTTATATTATTGGGCACTTATTTGGCAGGTAATGTTTACAGTATTTCAAATATGCCATGGAGTTTTGAAGGAATTGGTTTCGGTTTACTAGCAGGTTTCTTCTATGCTGTATTTATTTGGGCGAATGGTAGAGTAGGCAATCAATTGGTGCCTGTACAAAAAAGTGCCTTAATGATTACTGGCTCATGTCTCTTTATTTTTACAATTTTCCCTCCTGAATTTTTATGGAATGGTAGCTTAACCCATGGTTTAGCTGAATGGGGTTTTGCTTTCGCATTGTTTGGCACTGTTATTCCACCTTTATTTTTTGCTTATGGTATCCCTAAAATAGGCGTTAATGTAAGTGCTATATTAAGTGCCGCTGAATTACCTGTGGCGGTTTTCTTTTCCAGCTGGCTCTTAGCAGAAAAGGTGAGTTTACTACAATGGCTTGGGATTGTTGTTATTTTATCAGCTATTGTAATCAGCAATATAAGTAAGAAGAAAAAGCTTGAAAAAACTATAAAATCCAAGTAAAATAAAGGAAGTTTGACCTTTGCAAGGTGCCGACTTCGGATTTCTCCTCCGCATTAAAAAAATCTTAAAAAGAAAAGATAGGATATATTTCAGTAAATTTAGAGAGGTTTATTAAAATTAAGTTAGAGTGATTTTAAATTAATGTTCATTTGAAAAATCCCCCTTGGTCCCCCTTTGAAAAAAAGGGGGAGAGTATCTCTTAAGATCAGTATTTAAATATTCACACAACTTGATATTTATAACATGTAAATAATCATAATTGATTTATTTTAAGGGAAGTTTTAAATTTTATTCGCCAATACTAAAAGGTCTTTACAAATTAAAGTGGGTTCTTTCTTTAAAGGATAATGCATTAGCCCCGGCCTAGAAATAAATGCAGTTTGCAAACCTGCAGCGTTGGCGCCATGAATATCCCAACTATGAGCTGCCACCATTATGACCTCCTCGGCTTTTACTGATTGCTGCTTTAAAACATAGTCGTATGTGATTTTTTGGGGCTTAAAAGATTTTACCGATTGCACAGAATATAATGCTTCAAAATATTGCTCTAAACCAGCAAAACTCATTTGCTTTTTAAGGACTTCACTAGTACCATTAGTTAGTGCCACCAGCTTATAGCCTTTCTCTTTTAAAGCCTTCAAAGCATCTTTTACCTCTTTATGAGCTGGTAACTTACTTACAAGCGAAAGTAAATCATTTGCCTCTGCATCTTTTAAGTGTATTTCAAACTTTTCCGACAACATAATTAGACTGGCTTTGGCAATTTTACCAAAATCGTGATATTGTTCTTTTGGATTTATGGATTCTACCATCGCATACTGCAATAAGGTAGAAAACCATATCTGAAAAGCTGAGTCGGATTTAAAAAATTGATTGATGGCCTTCTTGACAGGCTCCATATTTAATAAGGTTTCATTAACATCAAAAACAATCAATTTAGGTTTTTTCCATTTCTCCATTTTCCCTATTTAAGATATTTTGCAGATTTTTGGTTTCTGGTATAATACTTCCCTCAACGTAGTTCTTAATGGATTGATCATTAGATTTATAAAAACTATATTGCTTAATTAGTTGACCTAGCTTACTAAAAGAAGAAGCTAAAGCAGTTCCTTTTAATTTATGCAATTCGGCATCTAGCATTTTATAATCTTTAGCATTTAAATGCTGCTGAATAAGCTGCTCTGAATCCTTCAGGTTTTGGGTAACCATTGTCAGAAAGGATTGAAAAACTGCGTCATCATTTCCCAACCTTATATTGAGTTCTTCTCTATCAAAACTTACTAAGTTATCTTCTATACTATGCGTTTTATGATTTTCTGAATTAGTTACTATTCCGTTATGATACAATTTTTCAAACGCCTTTACTAAATCATTTTTTAATAATGGCTTTTCAAGAAATAAGTCGATACCGGAACTTAAAGCTTTACTTTTTTCATTATTAAGCACCCCGGCAGAAAGTGCAATAATTGGGATTTTATATTCAGATTTGTCAATTGCCCGAATGATCTCAGTAGCTTCTATACCACCCATTTCAGGCATCTGGACATCCATTAATATAATGTCTGGTTGGTGGATTTTAAATTGCTCAATGGCTTGTAAACCATTTTCTGCATATATAATTTCCGCGAGAGGAAAGATTTTTCCTAACAAATTAAATATTAGTAGTTTATTAATCTGATTATCTTCTGCTACCAGTATTTTGGAGATCTTAAAATTCTGTAATTGTGAATGTTCTTTATTCTCTAATTCCTGTTTTCTAAGTTGTTCTTTGGATAGGTTTAATTTATTAAGCGTTGAGAGTAAATCAGTATAAATTAAAGGTTTAGCTAAAATGAATATATTTCCCGTATCAATTTGTTGCATCATTTCAGTGGTATCACTAATTTGCTGGTTTAATAATATAATAGGGGTGTTTTGATATTGTTCCTTTAATTTCGTTTGAATCATCTCAATAAGTTCTACTCCTGAGATATTATCCATACCCTTATCAATAATAAATAACTGATAGTTTGCTCCGCCCAGTAACAGTTTCCAAGCTTCCAGGGCAGATGTTACAGCATCGTAAGAAATTCCCCAGGCTTTAATAATATTACAAAGTGCCTTATTTTGTATCGGATTATCCTCAACTATAAGTACTTTACCGATATTATCTCGTACTTGATAGTATTCCGCTAAATATTTCTTCTCTAAACTCTGTAGCGGTAAATCAAAATAAAAATTACTTCCGTAATCAATTTTACTATCCAACTCTAACTCACTATCCATTAATTGCAATAGTTTATTGGATATACTTAGTCCTAAACCAGAACCTCCATACTTTCTGGTGGTAGATACATCTGCTTGTTCAAAGGCAGAAAATATCGATTTTTTCTGTTTATCTGAGATTCCGATACCTGTATCAATTACTTGAAATCTCACTAAATTAGATGTTTTGATATATTCTAACTTCAGAATAATGGAACCCTCTTCTGTAAATTTTACTGCATTGGCTAAAAGATTAATTAAAACCTGTTTTAGTCTGAATTCATCTGCTTGAATAAAAATGGGAGCCTTAGTATCAAAATCGATAATTAACTCCAGGTCCTTTTGATTAGATTGGAAGGTGATAAAACTGGTTGCGCTTTCTACTAATTCTAATAAATTAACTTCTTTAATTTCGATAGACATTTTTCCGGCCTCAATTTTAGAAAAATCTAAAACATCATTAATAATAGCCAATAATGATTGTGCTGAATTAAATACATGTTTAATGTAGTTTTCTTGCAATTCATTTAATTGGGTATTAATGAGAAGTTCGGAAAAGCCTACTATTCCATTGAGAGGTGTCCTAATTTCATGGCTCATGTTAGCCAAAAACATAGATTTTGCCTCATTGGCGGCTATTGCCCCTTCTTTAGCTTTTATAAGTTCCTCTTCAAACCTTATTTTTACAAATAAATCTGAAAAAATATTACTTATTATCTGAAATGAATCAATTTGCTCCTTTTTCCAATGGGTTTTTTCATTCACTTTATCACAACCAAAGTACCCTATAGTTTTATCATTTTTGACTATTGGTAAAATAATTAGAGATTGAATTCCTTGCATTTCGAGTAATTCTCTCTCACTCTTTGCCAATTTAGGTAAATCATTTAGCTCATTCACTATAACTGTCGCTGAGCGAAGAAAACTATCCTTCAAATAAGGAGTATTCTCGATAGCGTAATTTTGTAAGTGATCAATTTGAGGTTCAATTCCTTCCTCACACCATTCGTGAGTATTGCTCATGAGCGACATCTCGTCATTAAATTGGAATATGTAGGCTCGATCAACGTTAAAAAATTGACCGATTTTCTTTAAAGCATCATTAATTCTTTCATTAATCGTTTCAAAATCTATATTGATTAAATCAGAAGATATTTCTGCAATAAGTGCTTGAAATTTTCTTTGGTTTTCTAACTCCTCCTCTATTTTAATTCTATTGGTAATATTATTCTGAATACCAAAATGACCAGTGATTCTTCCATATTCATCATATAGACACATATAATAGCCCTCAATAACAACTTCTACCCCATCGAAACGCACCTCAATTGAGTTGCTCAGCACTTTACCATTATTAAAAAGTTCTTCAAATAGCTTTTTTCCCTGTTCTAAATCATCTTTAAAAAAATCTTTTGGAGTGAAACCAATTAATTGTTCCTCCTTTGCCAGATATTGATCTAGCATTGCCTGATTTACACGTGTTAAATGAGCATGTTCAAAAACATAGTCTAGTACTTGTTTTTTTTGTACGGTGTCATCCCAAGTAATGGGCTCATCCAACATCATAAAAAAGAAACCCGTTATGGATTGGTTAAAGAAGAGATCCAACAAACGTTGATTTTCCTTTAACTCAAATTCAGCATTCTTAATATCCGTAATATCTGAAATTGTACCAAACCAATACCAATTCCCATCATTTTCTCTTTTTGGCGAAGATTTAATTCTGAACCACTTTATCTCTTTTTTTACAATGGCTCTCACTTGTTCATCCAGTGGCTCATGATTTCCTAAAGCGATAATATTTGCATCATCTAATCTTGTTTTATCTTCAGGATGTATAAATTCAGCTATAAATTCATTAGCTGAACTAATATTAGATTGTAATCCAAAGAGCTTCTTAAATGTTGAACTAATAAAATCAAACTCTCCATCATGTCTTAATCTATAAACTGCAATCGGAATATTATCCAGTAACTCATTGTATTCATCAGTTTTTATGGCTAGCGCTAATTCATTCTGTTTTTGCTGATCAATATCTTGCACAGTGCCAACTACTTTGGTTACTTCTCCATTATATAATTCAGGGATTCCAATAATACGAACCCAAAATTTTCTTCCTTTTCCTGATTTTAAAAAAACCTCAAAATCAAATTGTTCATTTTTT
>JBBSPJ010000077.1:0-14133 GCA_038258905.1 Cytophagales bacterium | reverse complement strand
TATAATCAAAAATTATCCGAGCAGCGTGCTAAGGCCGTGTTCGTTGCGCTTATTAAAAAAGGTGTAGAAGCTGACCGGGTAAGCGCAAAGGGATATGGTAAAGCACCTCAGCCAGATGGCCAGTATGCAAAAACAGTGAGGTTGAAAATTTTATAGGATTTGCACAATATAAAAAACATATTGATATATAAATATTTTGAGAACTATAGGTGTAGTTGAAAACTCTTTACATTTGTAATTTATACAACAATTCAGCACTCTTTTAGCAGTACACCTCCATTATATTTCAATATTATTTTTCATAAAAAAATTATATTTTGTTAGGAAGTTTAATTGAATGTTATGTACATTTAACCTTTAATTATTGTTAACCTAAACTAAATTAAGTATGAAGAAGATTCTACTAACATGTTTTATGTTGGTGTTCGTGTTATATGCATGGGCACAGGATCGCACCGTAAGCGGAAAAGTAACCGACGTTGAGTCAGGTGAAGGGCTTCCGGGTGTGAACATTTTATTAAAAGGTACTGGTGTAGGAATTACCTCGGATCTAGATGGTAATTACAAGATATCGGTTCCTTCTGACGGTGGTACTCTAGTGTTTTCATTCATTGGGATGAAAAAACAAGAAGTACAAATTGGCAATAGATCTGTTGTGGATGTGCAGATGGTTACTGACATTGCACAATTATCAGAGGTTGTTGTTACAGGTTATGGATCCCAATTGAAAAGAGAAGTTACAGGTTCAATTTCTTCTGTAAAAGGCGATGTTATTGAGGATTTACCAATGCAATCTTTTGATAGAGCTATCCAAGGACGGGTTGCTGGAACTCAAATTGCTGCTGCCAGTGGACAACCAGGAGGTGCTATGAATATTAGAATTCGTGGAACTGGTTCTATTAATTCAGGGAATGATCCATTAATCATTATTGATGGTGTGCAAGTTGCATCATTAGGTCAAACAAGTCAAGGTTCATCCAATCCTTTGAACTCTATTAATCCAAATGATATTGAATCTATTGATATATTGAAGGATGCATCTGCTTCAGCAATCTATGGAGCTCAGGCAGCAAATGGTGTAATCCTTGTTACAACAAAAACGGGTTCCAAAAAAGGTAAGACTCAGGTGAACTTCAGTGCTCAAGAAGGCGTTGTTCAGCCAGTTAATTTGTATGATGTTTTAGATGCTCAAGAATATTTGGAAATTAAAGCTGAAGCTCAGAGAAACGTTGGGATTGATCCTGCAGGAGCGGATGGAGTTTTTCCAGTATTTGGAAATCCTGAAGATCCATCTACTTATAATGAATATGACTGGGTAGATAATATGTTTCAAGATGCCCGTTTTAGAACATACGATTTGTCAATGTCGGGTGGCGATGAAAAAACCCAATTCTATTTTGGAGGGTCCTATAATAAGCAAGAAGGACAGGTGAGAAGGTCTGATTTTGAAAGGTTCACAGGTCGTTTAAATTTAACACATCAGGCTAGTGATAAATTAACAATCAACGCAAAACTTGGAATATCTCACTTGAGACAGTTTGGATCTATTGCAAATGGTAACTTTATAAACGGACCTTGGGTAGCTGCTTTTTCTGCTTTTCCTGTTGTTTCGGCGTATAACGACGATGGAACTTTTAGAGACTACCCAGGATCTACTTTTCCTAGTCACTTAGCAAGATATAATATTATTCAAGGGGTAGAGGAAGAGGTGAGATTAGGTAGAACACTACAGACAGTTTCTAGCGCAAGTGCTACTTACCAAATTTTACCTAGCTTATCTGCAACAGCTTTTGTAGGAATTGATTTCTCAATGAATCGAGATGATAATCAAAGGCCTTCTACCATCTTACCGTTTAGACCCGCTGGCGGCTCTATTCTTGTTAATAATAGAAGAACTCTTAATGTTAATACCAACTATAATTTAAATTATAGTAAGACGTTTGCAGATGTTCATAGAGTGAGAGCTCTAGTTGGTTACGAATATAAATTTGAAGAAAGAGAAGGAGCTAGTTTAGGCGCAAACGGTTTTACAAACCCATTTTTTACCTTACCTGGTAATGGCCAACCTCTTCAGCCTGGAGGCTTCTTCCAAGAATATAAAAGGTTAGGTGTTTTCGGAAAAGTTGATTACGACTATGATGATAAGTATTTAGTGAGTGCTACAGTTAGAAGAGATGGCCACTCAAGATTTGGATCTCAAAGCAAGTATGGAACCTTCTATGCTGGTTCTGTTGGCTGGAGAATTTCAGATGAAGCATTCTTAGAAAACACAAGCTTTATTAATGATTTAAAATTGAAAGCAAGTTATGGGGTATTAGGGAACTCTGATATTATAAGAAATGGTGCGCCTTTAAATTATGCTCCGCAAACTACTTGGGGTGCTTCTAGCGGCCAATATTTAGGTGGTGGTACTACAACTATTGGAGCTATTGGCAATGATAATATTTCTTGGGAAGAAGAAGAGGCTATTAATATAGGTGTTGATTATTCATTATTTAACAACCGATTATTTGGTACTATTGATTTTTGGAGAACTAATAACCGCGACTTATTATTTGATGTGCCATTTTTCCAAAATGCGGGTGTTAATACCAACTCAGTGTACGATAACATAGGCTCAGTAAGAAATCAAGGAATAGATTTTGAATTAGGTGGTATCATAGTAGATAGAGGAGGATTCAGATGGGATTCAAGATTTAACATTACTCTTTTAAAGAATGAGGTTACTTCATTAATAGGTGGACAGGATACTATTTTTGATGGAAATTTTCCATCTTTAGTTGTAGGCCAACCAGTTGACTTCTTCTTTTTACTTGAATACGCAGGAGTTAACCCTGCGAATGGAAGAGCAATGATAATTGATAAAGATGGAAACCCTTCTTACTCAGGTGGTTTTGAAGATGCCAGCATTAGAGGAAGTGCTATTCCAGAAGGTTATGGCGGTTGGAGCAATACTTTTTCTTATAAAGGAATTTCATTAGATATTTTCTTTCAGTATCAGTATGGTAATGAAGCTTTCAATGCAGATCAATATAACCTACTTAGTGGACGTGGGATTGATAATCAATCAACTGAAATCTTAAACAGATGGCAAGAGCCAGGTGACGTAACTAACGTTCCTCAATTAACGCCAACGGGAACTATTGCCAGCATTGATCAATATTATGGAGCAATAGGAACAGACCGTTTTCTTTCTGATGCCTCTTATATAAGATTAAAAACAGTTACTTTGTCTTATGATCTACCGACATCTCTTATGCAGCGAGCAGGCATGAGAAGTGCCAGAGTTTTTGTTCAGGGAGTAAATCTCTTAACTTGGACAAATTATGACGGTATGGATCCAGAAGTAGTTGCTAATAACAATGGTACTGGAGTAAGTTCATATGGTGCTTATCCTTTAGGCAGACAATTCTCAGCTGGTATCAACATTGGATTATAATTCTTAATTTAAAAATATTATGAAAAAAATATTATATATATTTCTAATAGGTCTTTTTTTTACATCATGTGATGATCTCGATGTAGTAAATAAAGCCTCTTTGCCTCAAGAAGTAGTTCTTGCAGACTTGAGTGGATTTGAAGCTGTATTATTCGCGGCTTACGAGAGCGTAAATGATTTTGGGTACTATGGGCAAACGATGATGATAGCTCCAGAAATCTTAGCAGATAATATGGATTTAGTTAATCTAAGCGGTCGTTATGAGCAAGAATTTGTAAATGCTGAAAATGCGATAATTAATATTTGGTTTAATAGGTATACTGCAATAAACGAGTGCAATATTGTAATCAATCTAATTGATGATGAATATGTTGACATCGAACAAGCGGATAAGGACCTTTTGGTTGCCGAAGCAAAATTTTTGCGCGCTTTATTCTATCATGATTTAGCCAGAGTGTATGGTTATGAGCCAGGACAGGAAGTGAATGGTTTTAATTCTTCTGTTATTATTAGAACTACCCCAACCATTGGATTATCTGATGCTGATGATCGACCTAGAGCAACAAATGTTGAGGTTTATGAGCAAATTGAACAGGATTTATTAGATGCAATTGCAGGCTTACCTGTTGTTGCCGCTGGTTCACCTGATGTTGCCAGAGCTAATAGAACGGCAGCGCAATTATTATTGGCTAGAGTTTATTTATACTGGGGCAGAAATGCAGAAGCTGCAAATTACGCCCAACAAGCTATTGCAGGAGATGGTTCGGATTTAGTTACTGCTGCAAATTATGTGGACTCATGGGATGATGCTGCTTTTAACTTTCATCCTGAATCAGTTTTTGAATCTGATCTTCGAATTCCAGATTGGAGTACAGTTGATGGAGCTAATAATAGTCTACATTCATTAACCATGAACACTTCAGCTGGCTTCTTTGTAGTAACTGCTAGTGATGAATTAGTAGCTGCAATTGATCAAAATGAGGACGATGTTCGTAGAGATTTATTAACTACAATTCCATTGGGTGAGATGTTTACAAAATGGCAAGGTGCTAAAGGTACAGTTCCTTTTCAAGAGAATATCCCTATTTTGAGACTTTCTGAAGGTTATTTGATTGCAGCAGAGGCATTAGGGGCTGGTGCTGGTGATCCTTTCTTAACTGCATATCGCGCAGCTAGAGGAATGGCAGGAGGTGTTAGTGCTACTGTGGATAATGTATTAAGAGAAAGAAGAATCGAATACATGGCAGAAGGACATAGGTTATTTGATCTAAAGAGGTTAGGAAGAAATATAACTAAGCCGGCATCTTCTGGGGTAAGTACTATAAATTATTCTGATTTTAGATTACTATCAAGAATTCCTCAATCTGAATTGGAGTTAAGTGCAGATATTCTTATACAAAATCCTGGTTACAATTAATAAATTAATTTAATTATGAGAAAAATTTTAAACATTGTTTATATAGCTGTTCTTATTCCTTTTTTAACAGGATGTTTTGAAGAACGTGGTACGGAAATCTTGATTACTGATAAGGTAGAAGGATTTGTTGAAATAGTCGAAGCTAATGGTGGAGAGAGTGCGACAAAAAATATTATTGTTATACCTGACGGTGAAGATCAGATTTCTTCAATCACACTTTCTTATGGTGGTGCGGAAAGTACTTCTCCAACTGAAATTACGTATGAGATAGTTGAAGAGGAATCTACTGCAATAGAAGGTGTTGATTTCACTATGATTAGCGGTTCTACTGTTACGATTCCTGCTGGGGAATATATTGTTCCAGTCGAGTTTGATGTAGTTGATGATATTTTAGATCCTGAGAATCCACTGACTTTAACTTTTAGGATCACTTCGTCTTCAGCAAATATCTTGGAGGAATATCAAGAGGTAACAATAACTTTACAGGGGTTGTGTCCACCGAGTTTGTATGATTATTCCACAATAGCAGGATCATATTCTACAGAGGCAGTTGGGACTTCCACAGATCCTTGCCCTGGTCCGGATCCTTACACCTTCTCATCTACTGAAACTTTAACAAGGGATGAGGCAAATGATATTGGCAGTGAGCTTGCTTTTACTATTTCTGATTCTTTTGCTGGGTTGTATGAGGCATGGTATGGAACCTGCTACGCTGGTGCTCTTAGTTCGCAGACTGGATCTATTTTCATAGATACCACAACTGGTGCAATTAGAGGTTCAGGTGACGAAGTATATGGTACCCAGTGGGAAATCACAGGTTTGCTAGATGCTTGTAATGGAAATATCAGCTATACAGTTAGTAATGGTTATGCTGATACTGGGACTGTTTCTTTAATTAAAAATTAATTATCAAAACATTTAATTTTGTAAGAGGTTGTGAAAACAACCTCTTTTTTTTTTAATATTTGAACGACTTTACTATTAAATCAGTTTTATTTCTGATTATCTATTAATTTTATATATCATGCGAAGAACTTTACCATTATTACTACTCTTTTTATTTGATTTAAATTTAGGCTTTAGCCAAAAATTTAATCCCCAAGTACTAAATGATATTGCTATAAATGAGCAATTAAATGCTTCACAGCGACAAGCACGTATTGTTCATTTTCTTAAAACTGCTAATACAGAAAGAACTATTAAGTTGGAAAATGGAAATTTAGCAGTTATGTATGATGTTAAAGAAGGCTTTGCTGAATATAAAACTACTTATAATATTCAGGCTAGACAAACCACTGGGGTTGAGTTTATTCAGTCTACTGCTGGTTTGAATTTGCCACTTTTTGGAAAGGGTTTAACAATAGGAGTTTGGGATGGAGGACTAGTTTTAAACAATCATCAGGAATTTCAAAATAGAATAAAAAATAAATTAGGCACTTCATATAGTAACCATGCCACTCATGTTACTGGAACAATTGCAGCTTCTGGAGTAAATTCTAATGCTAAGGGTATGGTGCCTGAAGCTACTATACATTCGTATTATGCATTTGATAATGATTTAGGTCCGATGGCTGAAGAAGCTTCAAATGGTTTAATACTCTCTAATCATTCCTATGGTTTAATATTGGGATGGCATTTTGATAATGGATGGAAATGGTTTGGACAGGAAAATGGAATAGATAATCGTTTTGGTTCATATACAAATACAAGTAAGTCAATTGATAATATTGCTTATAATGCACCTTTTTATACAATCGTATGGTCAGCTGGAAATGACAGAAGTAATGTAGGTGATGGGACAAGACCTCCCGATGGCCCATACAGTATTATAGGGCCTTCTGCTGGTGCTAAAAATATTATTACTGTTGGAGCTATAACTGGATTTGAAAATTATGTGGATCCTGAATCCGCTGTAATGAGTGGCTTCAGTTCATGGGGTCCTACAAATGATGGAAGAATAAAACCCGACTTAGTAGCTGATGGTGTAGGAGTTTTCTCAACCGGATCTGCAGGATCTGAAGCATATAGTACCCTTAGTGGTACATCCATGTCTGCTCCTAACGTGACAGGTACATTAGCATTATTGCAGGATTATTACTTTCAAGCTGAAGATAACTTCATGAGAGCTGCAGAATTAAAATCCTTAGCTATTCATACTGCAAGAGAAGCTGGAGCCGCGGAAGGGCCAGATTATAAATTTGGTTGGGGTGTAATAAATGCCATAGATGCTTTGAAAGTTCTGCAAAGTAGAAATAATAAGGATACTTTATTAGTCTATTCGGAACTACAAAATGGTGAAACTCACGAGTTTTCACTTTTCCCATCTTCAGATAGTAAAGTTACCGCCACTATAGCTTGGACGGATGTTCCTGGAATAGTTATGGAAAATGGCTCTACTAGTCCCATGTTGGTGAATGATCTTGATATTTTTTTCGTAGATGATGCGGGTAATATTGAATATCCATGGACATTAAATCCCAATAATTTAGCGCAATCTAGTCGAAAAGGAGATAATATTTTAGATAATGTTGAAAAAATTGAATTTGTCGTACCCAATGTAAGGAATTACAAATTAATTGTAAAGCATAAAGGAGAATTGGTAAATAATTCCCAAAAATACGCGCTTACCTTGACCTATCAAGATGCTGGCATAAATGAAGATCTGGCATACTGGGTGAAAGATGATGGGGATTTTCAATCTGGGTTAAATTTTTCCACAATTTCAGGGGGAGAAAGTGAGAGTTTTGATTTAGAAAATATAAAAACTCTTACAATAGATGAAAATTCCTTTATGAGTGATGGAAGTTTAATATTGTCAAATGATTTGGTACTTGATAATATTATTTTTACCACCAATAATCTTATAAATCTTAATTTGAACGGCCATACACTTACGGTAAATAATGCAATTTATTCTATTGGGGAGAATTTTAAAATTACAAATGGTAAGATAATTTTAAAATCCGATTCAAATAATGATATTTATTTAAATTTTGATGGGTCTGAAAATTTAATAGTTGAATTAGATAATATTGGTATATATAATATTAAAAATGATTTAAATATTGACCAATTTAATATACTTTCAGGAAACTATTTTATTGAGAACAAAAACGTTATGTTAAATGGGTTGAATATACTCGAAAGTTCTAATTTAACGCTTACTAATAATGATATCAACTTTTCTGGCTTATTAAATAATTTATCTGATAGCTTAGTTTTAAATGATAATAATTGGCTATTAAGTAATGCAATAGTTTCTTCTGAATTCCCAGTTACAACTAATGATATAGTTAGCGCCACTGGAAATAGTTCATTTTCAGGGCAGTTTAATTTCAGTAAGTTAATCAGTAATTCAAAAATTGAATTTTTTAATGCTTTCAGAGTGGATAGTCTAATCTTAAATAATGGTTCAAATATTATAATTAATGCTTCGGATACACTTATTGTCAAAAATGGAGTTAAATTAAATGGAAATGAACTTAAGCAAATTTCCGGCTCAGATCCTAACTTAATAGCCACATTAGAGTTCATTTTCAGATCAAAGCTGTGTTTGGAAAATTTGTCCGTAAGTAATATTTATTTTAATTCACAGTCTGTTTTAAATGTGACATCAGGAGGTGCAATAAACAATTCTATTAATGTATTGGAATTGCCATGTAATGAATTAATTTTCCCTAATTTCTCTTTTTCAACAAATTGCGTTAATAGTCTTATTAAATTAAGCAATTTTTCAGAAGGTGATATTAACGAATATAGTTGGGATTTTGGAAATGGATTAGAGCTTGATGGAATAAACAATTCACCTAATCCCGTTTTTTGGTACAGTGAGGTAGGTGACTATGAAATAAAGCTTACAGTTTCAAATGAGCTACAAACTCAAGACTTTACACGAAATATTCAAATTACTGAAAATCAATTGAACCCTATTACAATTATTGAAAATCAACAGGGTTTAGTCGCATCAGTTCCTGGTACCAATTTTCAATGGTTTAAAGACGGAATAGCCATGGAAAGTGAAACAGGAAGGATTTTAAGCGAATTTGAGTCAGGAATTTATAATGTTGCATATTTCACAGACTCAGAAAATGGTTGTCAGTCAACTGTTTCGGATTCATTTGAGTACCTTATTACTGCAAATAAAAATTTATTATTATCAAATGTTAAACTTTTCCCTAATCCAGTTAATAATATATTAACGGTAGAAGGCTTGGAAAAGTCAAAAGAATTTTTAATTTTTGATTTTCAAGGAAGAATCGTTGAGAATAAAATTGTAGACCCATTATCTACCAAAATAGAAATTGATGTAAGTAGCTATGAGTCAGGTTTATATTTCTTTAAGTTAATTCAAGAGAAACAAGATGTCCAACTTAAATTTTTAATTAAATAATTTAAATGTATATGAATATATTAAAAACGAGTGTTTTATTAGCCGCTTTCACTTTCTTGGCTAATCCTTTATTTTCACAAATTTCTAATTTCTCAGATGTAGGTGGTAAACCTCTTATGGAAAAAAAATATAATAAAGTGGAAGGTAGTCCCTACTATTTCGGAACTGATAATTGGAGCGATGGAATCCTTTATCTAGCAAATGGGAAACGCATTGATAACATTTCTATACGATATAATGGTTATGATGATGAGGTTGAGTACCGTAAAGATGGAAAAGTACTCATAATTGATAATTTTAATTTAAAGGGTTTTGAAATCTTTGTTGAGAATGATGATCGTTCTCAGAAAATTAAATATATCTTCAAAAATGGCTTCTCCGTTGGAAATGAAATAGATAAGAAAGAATTTTTTAGCATAGTTTACGAAGGAAAAAATTTTTCAGTAGTTGAAAAATTGGAAGTTGTGGAAACAAGAGTAACGCCAGCAAGTTATGGGGAAAGCGCATATCAAAAATTTGTAAATGATAAAGAAGGTTTGATAATCTATGATAATAAGGTAGAAAAATATAAAGGAAGAAGAAAGGATATCTACAGTATTTTACCGAGTAAAAAAAATGAAATAAAGAAGAAGACTAAACAAGATGATCTTGACTTGAATAATAAGTTGCATCTATTAATAGTTTTAGAGTATATAGACAGCAATTTATTTCAGTAATATTTTTCATCACCATTATTTTCTATAATTTCAACCTAAATTGTTTTTAGTGAAAAGTTTAAAAGCTTTATTGAGCATTGTTATTCTTCTGCAATGCTCAGTTCTTCAGGCACAAAATGTAACTGCGAATGTAATTGCAGATTCCCTTAAAAATCATTTTGATAAAAATCCAATTGAAAAAATTTATTTAGATTTTGATAAATCTAATTATATTTCTGGTCAGATTATTTGGATTAAGGGATATATTACTGCAGGTTATATTAATCAATTTTCTCCTTTAAGTAAAGTAGTCTATGTAGAATTGATCGATCCAGATTCTAATTTGGTTGAAAGGATTAAATTCTATTCTGATAATGGGATAGGAAATAGTTTTATAGAAACTCCAAACAATCTAAAAACTGGTAAATATTTATTAAGAGCCTATACAAATTGGATGAAAAACAGTTCTGTTGAAAGTTTTTACCAAAAAGAATTAAATATTTTTAATCTGTTTGAAGATAATCAAGAAAAATCAATTTCTATTATAGAAAAAGAAATGCCTGCAATTAGATTCCTACCAGAGGGTGGTGATCTCATTGATGGAGTACAATCAAGAGTAGCTTTTAAAGTTTTAAATTCTGAAGGCTATGGGATTGAAGTTTCAGGGAAATTATTCGATAACCTTGGTAATGAAATCACTAATTTTGAAAGTTTCCATTTGGGAATGGGTGAATTTACAATCTCACCTGATATAAATAAGTCTTATTATGCAGTCTTAAATGATTTCCCTAATTCAAAAATTGAATTGCCAAAAGTGAAAAGTGAAGGGATATCAATTTATTTAATGAATTTACCTCAATTGCAGGATGTTCGGTTCAGATTATCCTCTAAGAATATAAATGAAAATTGTTATGTAATTACTCATTGCAGAGGGTTACCCACATATGTCGCAAGCGTTGAATTGAAGGGTGAAGATGTTTCTGGTATAATTCCTAAGAACATTTTTTTACCAGGGGTAAACTACATGACAATCTTTAATGCAAATGGTATCCCTCTAGCTGAAAGGTCATTTTTTAATAATACTATCCCTTCTTTTGATATTAATATACAAAATGACAAAAAAGTTTATAATAAAAGAGAAAAAGTAGCTATTCAGATAATCGCAAGTCAAGAAGAAATAGGACTTGAAAGCTTTTTATCATTATCTGCGACAAACAATAATAATGTTTTAATTAATGAGCAGGAAGATAATATTAAATCATATTTGTATTTAACTAGTGATTTAAAAGGATATGTGGAATCGCCGGCAAATTATTTCAATGATACTTTTGCCGATACTTGGAAGCGTTTAGACTTATTAATGATGACGCAAGGATATACTTCCTTTAATTGGGAAAATATTTTGAAATCTGATGCAAATCAATTCACTCATAAAATTGAACAAGGATTGTCAGTTTCCGGGAATTTAGATACGGACATTCTAAAGAAACCGGCAAAAGGAGGATCAGTAAATTATATTATTCAAGATAGCATTAAAATTTTTAATGAAGTAAATGTAAAAGATGATGGTAGTTTTGTAATCAATGATTTGTTTTTCACTAACGAGAAAGCAATTGTTTTAACAGGTAAGGATAAAAAGGGTAAGCCAAATGTTGTGATTTCATTAGACACCTTAACTAATTATCCCAAATTAATCTCAGCCAAACACCAGGTTACCGGTTCACTAACTGAGTTTCAAAAAAAATCTATTCAAAACACATTGGAAAGGAAAGAAATTGATGCTGCATATGATTTTGAGAATAATTTTGAGACTTTAGATGAAGTAACAGTTAAAGCAGATAGAATTACAAAACAACAAGAAGTTAATAATATGTATGGAGCTGGTGACAATACCCTAAATGTTACCGAACTAGCAATTAGTGAAACTGCATTACATCCTTTGGAATTAGTTAGAGGAAGAGTTGCGGGAGTTCGTGTTTCTGGTAGTGCCTTGAGTTGGCAAGTGGAAATTCGTGGACCTGGTTCCATAAATTCAAGTACGACCCCACTAATACTAGTTGATAATATAGAGGTTCCACTTGATTTCCTAAACACCATACCGGCTAGACAAATAGAAACAGTAGAAGTTTATAAAGGTGCATCAGCAGCCGTTTTTGGTGTGAACGGTGCAAATGGTGTTTTGTCCTTTTTTACAAAACCTGGTGGTGGAGATTTTTCTACTTATGAAACAGGAAATGTTACTACCACTATATTATCTGGTTACCAACATTACAGGGAATTTTATAGCCCCGACTATTCAGTTAAAAAAGATGATCATGTTAAGCCAGATAAACGAGATGTTTTATATTGGGAGCCTATGATTACAACTAATGAAGATGGTGTGTACCAACTTGAATTTTATACATCTGATGAACCTATGGATATAACTGTAATTGTCGAGGGAATGACACAAGATGGTAAAGTAGGAAGAGTAGAAGATACTATAACAGTAAAGTAAATTAGAACAATTTGATTATAATATTTATTATAATCAAATTGAGTTTGTTATTGATTTTTTTAACTCATTGCTTATAGTCAATTTATGTATAAATCCGTTATTCGCTCACTTTTATTCTTATTACCTGCTGAAAAAGCACATCATTTCACATTCAATCTAGCTCGATTAAGCTTTAATATTCCTGGTATTAAAGCACTTAATCGGGCTTTTTTTTTAGCTAAAAATAAATTATTAGAAAGAGAGCTGTTTGGTTTAAAATTCCCGAACCCTGTTGGTTTAGCTGCCGGCTTTGATAAAGATGCACGGCTTATAGACGAATTTGCCTCACTGGGATTTGGCTTTATAGAAATAGGAACACTAACACCCAAAGCACAACCGGGCAACCCTCAGCCCAGGTTATTCAGACTCAAAGAAGATGAAGCCATCATTAATAGAATGGGATTTAACAATGAAGGTTTGGAGCCTGCTATTGAACGACTTAAAAAAAGAAAGTCTTCTGTGATAGTAGGAGGTAATATAGGTAAGAATAAAATAACACCTAATGAGGATGCGGTTAATGACTATTTAGAATCCTTTGAAAAGCTGTTTGATTATGTAGATTATTTTGTGGTAAATGTAAGTTCTCCTAATACTCCTAATTTGAGAGAGCTTCAAGAAAAGGAGCCACTAAAGAATTTGTTAAGTCAGTTAATGGATCAAAATAATTTAAAGGAAAAGCCAAAGCCGATCCTCTTAAAAATTGCACCTGATTTAACCGATAGTCAACTAGATGATATAATTGAAATAGTTGAAGTGACTAAAATAGCAGGAGTTATTGCGACTAATACCACCATTTGCAGAGAAAATTTGAAAGCAGAGTCAGCCGACTTAGAAAGGATTGGAGCTGGTGGATTGAGTGGGAAACCTTTAAAGAGTCGATCGACTGAAGTAATTAGATACCTGCACCAAAAATCTAATGCTGCATTTCCAATTATTGGAGTGGGCGGCATTATGTCTGCGCAAGATGCACTGGATAAGTTAGATGCCGGTGCCAGCCTTATTCAGTTATATACCGGATTTATCTATGAAGGCCCCGGATTGATAAAAAAAATCAATAAAGCCTTACTAAAGAAGGTAAGATAATTTTAATTCTCTGTAATATTTCACGTATTTTGCGTTTACCCTAGAATTTCTCAATTTTACATGCGCTTACAGGGCATTACTAATGGCTAAAAATACATACAAATCAAATACATTTAAGAAAAAAGAGAATCCTGCTAAACCAGCTAAAAAGCTTAATTGGGACTTTAAATTTTTAAAAGATAGAAGGCTCCATTTGGCAATAGGTTTCTTTCTATTAACTTCTGCACTTTTTCTTTTAACAGCTTTCTTTTCCTATTTATTTACCGGTAAGGCTGATATGAGTGTATTGCAATCTGTTTCAGAAACCGGTGTGAAAGCATCAGGGGCTGAAATGGATAATTGGTTAGGCCTTTTGGGTGCGCAAAGTGCCTACTATTTTGTATTCAAGTGGTTTGGTTTAGCAGCGTTCCTCATTCCACCATTTCTATTTTTAGCAGGCTATCATATTACTTTCCGTAAGGCAATTATGAGCCTTTCCAGAGCTTTCATATTTATGATGTTCTTTCTTTTCTGGATAAGCCTTTTTTTAGGCTTCATGGTTTTCGAGTCAAATACGGTTACAGGATTTTCATT
>JBBSPJ010000076.1:0-14173 GCA_038258905.1 Cytophagales bacterium | reverse complement strand
TGGCTATTTCGGATCAAACTGTGCCACCTATATCGGTTTTATAGTGCCAGTGATTTCGGTTCAAACCGTGCCACAGTTACACATAAGTTAGCCGGTTAAAACGGTTCTATTTGTGCCACTTATTTCGGTTCTATTAGTGCCACTTTGGAAGATCAAGTAAAACAGCCTATATCGTAAATTAAAAACGATATGGCCAACACCCTTGATCCTATGGACATCAAACAAATAATAACACTCAAACTAGACAGCCTAAGCAATCGGGAGATTGGTAAGGTGCTGGGGATCTCCCGCAACACAGTCAACAATTACATAGCACTTATTACCTCCAGTGATTACAAGTTGGAAGAGCTGTTGCAATTTGAAGTGGGCGAGTTAAAGGAGTTATTTCCTTCTCAGACTACCATCAAAAATGAGCGATTCAACGAGTTAATGCTTTATTTTGAAAAAGTTAACCAAGCTCGTCAGCATCCCGGCTTCACCTTTCTTTACCATTATGAAGAGTATAATGAGCTAGCCAAAGAGCCCTACAGTTATACCCAGTTTATGGAGCATTACAGGCGTAAGTTTGCCAAAACTAAAGGCTCAATGAAGCTTGAACATGAGCCTGGTAAAGAGATGTTCATAGATTTTTCCGGCTCAAAACTACATATTGTAGACAAAGCTACGGGCGAACTAATTGGCGTTGAGGTTTTTGTAGCCATACTGCCTAGTAGCCAATTCACTTATGTAGAGGCATGTAAAAGCCAAAAAAGGGAGGATCTAATCAATTGTATGAACCATGCCATGTCGTTTTATGGAGGGGTTCCCAAAGCCATAGTATCCGATAATTTAAAATCAGCTGTTACCAGAGCCAGTAAATATGAACCTGATATCAACCGCTCCTTTAAAGACTTTGCCCATCACTACAACTGTGTAATCAACCCTACCAGAAGCTACTCTCCACAAGATAAAGCTTTGGTTGAAAATGCTGTACAGCTTACCTATCAGAGGATCTATTATCCACTTCGCCAGATAACATTTTTCTCTTTGCAGGAGCTTAACCAAGAGATACAAAAGCTGCTTATAGCATACAATGATGCGCTTTTCCAAAGGAAAAAGGCCAGTAGAAGAGAACTTTTCCAGTCAGTGGAAAGGACTTATTTAAAACCACTTCCAACACAAGCCTATCAGCTTAAAGACTATTGCAGAGCAAAAGTACAGAAAATAGGCTACGTGTATTTTTCTCCTGATAAAAGTTATTACAGTGTGCCTTATCGGTATATAGGCAAGTCTACCATGATCCATTATTCTTCTTCCACTGTTGAAGTCTATTTCTATCATGAGCGGATAGCCTTGCATGTACGCAACAAATCGATGGGGATCTATAACACCAATAAAAAACATCTTAGCAGCACCCATAATGATTACACTAGCTGGAGCCCACAATATTTTAAAGATCAGGCTGCCAGGCATGGAGAAAATGTATTGACCTGTATCAAAGAGCTTTTCATTGATTGTGATTACCCTGAAACAGCTTACAAGCGGGCAATGGGTATTATTCAACTACATAAGGAATATGGTTCCCAAAGGCTCGACAATGCCTGTAAACGTGCCGTGTATGGAGATGCCGTCTCTTATAAGCGCATCAAAAACATATTGCAAAGAAACCTGGATAAAGACCCATTTGAAGAAGACCTGATAGAAAACACCAAATCACATATACCTGAGCATGAGAACCTGCGAGGACCAAAAGCTTTTGAATAACTTTTAATCAATAATTTAAATTTAATAGATATGAACAACAATCAAACAGTAGAAAAACTAAAACAGATGCGGCTGACAGCCATGGCGGATCTGCACCTGCAGCACGTTAAAAACAACAAATTCAATGAGTTGACCTCTGATGAGTATTTAGCATTATTGGCAGACCATGAATGGGAAGATCGTCAGAACAAGAAGATTAGCCGCTTACTAAATCAGGCAAGCTTCCGGCAGAAGGCTTCTATTGCAGAAGTCAACTATGCACAGCCTAGAAACCTTGATAAAAACATGTTTAACAGGCTGGCTACACTAGACTTTATTACAAAAAAAGAAAACATCATTTTGACAGGAGCCTCTGGTGTAGGGAAAAGCTATCTAGGGCAAGCATTAGGCAATCAAGCTTGTCTAATGGGCTATAAGGTATATTACACTAATACGGCACGGCTATTTTCCATGCTAAAATTATCCAAAGTTGACGGCACTTATCTAAAAGAGCTCCATAAGCTTTTGAAAGTAAACTTGTTAATTATGGATGATTTTGGCTTGCAGGCTTTTGATGTACATGCCAGAGAAGCCTTAATGGATATAATTGACGACCGTTTTAATAATATGTCTACAATTATTTCTTCACAGATACCTGTGTCTGCCTGGTATGATATTATTGGCGAAGGCACTATTGCCGATGCCATATTAGATAGATTGGTAAACTCTTCTCACAGAATAGACCTAAAAGGAGAGTCATTAAGAAAAGGAATTTTAAAAAATGAATAAATAATTTTATTACTTTGCAGCATCTTTCAGAGTGGCATCATTTGACCGAAATCACTGGCATGGTCTGACCGAAATAGCCAACTGTTTCACTCTCAGTGATTTATTTGATTCATTGCCAGATTTAAATAAGAAACAAAAGCAATTTTATCATTTTTACTGACACCTGTTGTATTTTGAAATGGGAGGTACTACAATCAGTCATTTGGATAAATTCTAATAAAGGAGTCAGAAAAACACCACAATTCTCAGTATTTATAGGCTTCCATAACGGTATATTTTCAACTTAAAGAAATGAAACTGCTCCGGAATCCATATCATACACAGCACCAACAATTTTTATTTCACCCCTATCATTCATTTCTTTTAAAATGGAACTTCTCTTTTCGATTTCTTGTAAGTTAAATCTCACATTATTTTCGCAGACTTTTTGAACATATTCTGCATTTTGCGATGTTTTGTCTCCTTCATATTGAGTAAGTTCTATTGCAGGTTTGATATTTTTGAGCATGTTTGTGATGTTTCCTAATTCTACCCCGTCAATCGCTGCATGAATAGCGCCACAGTGTTCATGCCCTAACACGATTATTAATTTAGCTCCAGAAACTTTACAGGCAAACTCCATACTGCCTAGTATGTCTTCATTTACAAAATTTCCTGCTACTCTGGCTACAAAAATATCACCGATACCACGGTCAAATACATCCTCCACAGGTATTCTACTATCCACGCATGAGAGTACTATCGCTTTCGGAAATTGTGCTGTAGTGCTCTTCCTAACTTGTGCAGAATGATCCCTTGCTGTTAAATCATTAGTTAGAAATCTTTCATTACCCTCCTTTAAAACTCTAATTACCTCATCCGGTGTAAGAGCAGCTTGTTCTGCTGCAGTGAGTACCCATTGAACCGGTGGTATTGATTCGGCATTAAGGCTAATCGTTGTATCAATTACGGAATCATCCTCTACTACATCGTTTTGACTGTTCTTATTTGTACAAGCCCAAGTGGCCAGTATTAAACTTAGTAATAAGGTATTTTTCGTTATTTTAATTATTGTCTTCATCTTTTATTATTGTTTTTTGTTTTTAATTTATGAATGTTAACTGTGCATAAGCTTTTATTTGCACTGGTATTAAATAGGTTTAGTATTAAATTGACTATGTTTACAGCTGTTACAAACTCCTTTTAGCGCGATTTAATGGATACTGATTATTAGTTATTCAACCCTATAAAGGCTCCTTTTCTATTCTAATAATAATACTGCTTCTATTATGATAAAATAGTCTTACTTGTTTAACTTGATACTTTCTGCCCAAATATTCAGCTCTCTGTAGAGCTTCCTGTATTTTTGTATGAATAGAAAATCCTTTTCTATTTTCCTTACTTTCTTTAGGGATGTGAAAAATGGCGATATAATTATCAGGCCTAGGGTTTGTTTCGGTTACCAATAAAATATGATTGTCACTTATCATTAGTTATTCTTTATTTAATCTTGCTAAGAATCCGAGTTGGTCAAATTGTTTTTGTGATTCTACCTTTTTCTTTACCAGTCGATTTTTAAACTCACGTGATCAAAATGTAATTGTAAAATCTGAAAATTCATCGTTATAAAGACTTACATTATTAATTTAGTTATTATTAAATATTGACCTTGATTTATTTATTAGAGAGTCTTTAATAATGGTAGAATTAATGAGTGAATCAAGAGTATTAACTTTGTTAAACTCATGCTCCACCAAAGAATCCAGCTGTTGTATTCTATCTAGCTCTCTGCCCATTAGCGAATCCAATGTATTTGCTTTAGTCTTCAGCTTTTGCAGCCTTTTATTAGTTTCTTCCTGAACTTGAGTACACCCTATTATTATAAAACAACATAGAGTTATTTGTAGTGATTTAATTAGACTGAATAGCTTTTTTTTGCTTTGTAAGTACATGAGGTTATAGAATTAAAATATCGGATATTTTAGTTAAACTTTATTCTTATGGTAGGCGAAAAACCTTCTCTATATTGATGAAGTAGATAATTAGGTATTTTATTATTGCTTATATCAATGTATTTTAATTGAGGAAGTTTATAAATCTCGGAGGGTAATTCAGTTAAGTTATTATCATTTAAGAATAAATATTGCAATGATTTCAGTTTCCCTATTTCTGACGGAATATTTTCAAAATTGTCTCCTTCTAGGTGTAGTTCCGAAAGACGAGGGAGCTCACTTAAGAGATTTATATTTTTTTTGAGATTGAACTTTGGGTCATTTTTAAAATAAAGTATTTCTAGGTTTGTTAGTTCTGAAAACTCATCAGGAAGTATTTCTAATTCACTATTTTATAATTCGAAGTGCTTAATGTTTTTGAGCAGTCCTATAGTGGCTGGTAAACTTCGAAGATTTGTACTACTAATTCCTAATACAGAAAGTAATGGAAGGTCAGACAGAATTTTAAAATCTTGACCAAGATTAGTAGCAGTGCCGTAATCCAGGTAAAAACTTCTCAATTTAGTTAGTTTAGAAAAATTATCTGGGATTTTATTGATTTTGTTTCCAGATAAATCCAAATAAAATAGTTTTGATAACAAACCTATACTATCGGGTATGGTGATAATGTTATTGTTAGAGAGTTCCAAATATGATAAGTTTTTAAACTCATATACTTGAGAAGGGAAACTTGTTAAACCTATATCATTTAAGATTAGTACTTCTACTTGTTCCGGGTTGGCTATTGCATCCTCTAAACTTGTATAAGTTTTTCGTAAGTTTTGGCTTACAGTACAGAAACTACTTAAAAAAACGATATGAAATATAATAATGAGTTTAATTTTGTACATGCTTTCCTTTATATTTTATGATTTACTTCTACAAGATTAGGTCCTTCCACTCTTATCTTACCGGAGTGTAATAAAAAATTTAATCTTTTCTTTATTCTTTTTAATTAATTATTGTTTAGCAATAAATAATTATTGATATTTGGTATTTAATCTAAACAAACTGATTGATGAAAACACAAACTCACACCATTTTAAAAATATTAAAGGTTCTCACCTGGGTAATATTTTTAGGCCTCTGTATTAAAGCAGGTGCACTCTTATTTACTTTTATTTATAGTCTTTTCAAACCCATTGTATCACATGATTTATACCTGGGATGGAACCTTGGCAAACTTTATAGCTATGATCTCTGGTATTATATAAAGCTTTTATCTTTAGTCATTTCCATTTGGATAGTGAAGGCCTATCTTTTTTATGATGTACTTAAAATATTCTCCAAGATAAATTTAGTTAATCCTTTTAATCATGAAGTAGCCAAAAGAATTGCCAACACGAGTCATACTGCCTTGGGTATAGGTATTTTGTCTTTAATTACTAATGGTTATGTAAAATGGTTAATGAAAAAGCCGGTGGGAATTATCAGTTTTTCCGGGGGTGAAGGCGCTTCAGAGTTTCTATTAATGGCTGCCATTTTATTTGTTATAGCACAAGTGTTTAAAAGAGGGATTGAATTACAAGCCGAAAATGAATTAACCATATAACTATGCCAATAATAGTCAATTTAGATGTGATGATGGCCAAAAGAAAGATGTCATTGAATGAGCTTTCAGAAAAAGTAGAGCTTACGTTGGCTAATCTTTCTATTCTTAAAACAGGGAAAGCAAAAGCAGTAAGGTTTAGTACCTTAGAGGCTATCTGTAAAGCTTTAGACTGCCAGCCAGGGGATTTGCTGGAGTTTAAGAAAGAGTAATGTAATCAAGATTTTAAAATTAAATGGTTTACTATATAGTGTTGATGTTTAGCAGGTTAATAGACATTTTAAAATAAATTTTACAAGTATTGTGAGATTTCACCAGTTCCTGCGAATAATGAAGTAAATCAATTGGAATCAAATGAAAAATTCTGAATTAGACGATAGCACTGTAATCCTAGTGGCATGATGGAAGCATTAAATAAAACTTCCTCTAATTGGGATTTTACTTCTTTTATTGAGCAAAATAAGGGGATTATTTATAAGGTGGCTAGCACTTATTGTAAAGATCCGGATGATAGACAGGATTTAGTGCAAGAGATTATTATCCAATTGTGGAGGTCACATAAAACGTTTAATCACACAGTTAAAATTTCAACCTGGACTTACAGGGTGGCTCTTAACGTTGCGATATCTTTTTACCGAAAGGATTCTAAAAGAAGAAAAATTTCTACTGAATTATCAGGCAACTTAATCAATATACTCACAGATAATGATCCAGCAGAAAATGAAGATCAATTTAATCAGTTGCGGCAGTTTATCTCTGAACTGAAAGAAGTGGATAGGGCACTAATGATCCTATACATGGAGGATAAAAGTCAAAAGGAAATAGCTGAAATTATGGGGATTACAGAAACCAATGTCTCCACTAAAATGGGACGCATTAAAGAAAAATTGAGAGTAAAATTCTCATTAACAGAATAATGACATGAACGAATCAGAGTTAAAAAATATTTGGCAGTCATATGATCAAAAGATCAATAAGATTCTGGCTATAAATCAGCAGCAACTGCATGAATTACAGTCTCAAAAAGCAGAAACAAAGATACAATCTTTTAAAAGAAACCATATTCTGGTGATGCTACTAGGTGTTCTATGGATTTTTATATTAGCATTTTTGGTATATCACACTTTGCATAATCTCTACTTTGCAATTTCTTTAGGCGCTATTATTTTATTCAATGTTTTTGCCGTGTTTTTATATTTGAGGCATATTATAATCCTCAGCGGAATTAATATAGCAGGAAGCATTGCCGCCACACAGGAAAAGCTTGCAAAGGTTTACAAATCATACACCAATGCAGGGAGAGTATTGCTTTTGCAAACACCATTTTACTGCACCTGGTGGTATACAGAGGAATTAGCGAAGAACGGAGATCTTCTATTTTGGAGTGTTCAATTAATTGTTGTGACCACTTTAACAGCGATTTCAATTTACTTTTTCAGAAAACTTTCACCCACAAATCCTTCCAACAAGTGGCAACAGCGATCCAATAAAATTTTCGGTGCAGCCAAATTGCAGAAGGCAATGGACTTTTTAACTGAAATAGAAGAAACTAACATTAAATAATAATCTATGAAAAATCAAAAAATCAACTCAATTATGAAATGCACCTATCATGTAATGTGGGTTTGCATAGTGCTAGCTACTGTTTCCTGTAGTGATCAGAAAAGCTATTCACAAGACAAAAATAGCACATCTACAGCTGCTGTTGAAGCCCCTAAAATTGACATACATTCAGCTGTACTCCAGAGTAATACGGAAGCGCTCAAGCAGCATATTGCCGCAGGTAGTAATCTTAATGAAAAGGATCCATTTGGCGGGTCTAGTCCACTTATAAGTGCAGCCGTTTTCGGAAAAACTGAAATGGCAAAATTACTAATTGATGCCGGAGCTGATATACAATCTCAGAACAATGAAGGCTCAACAGCACTTCACAGCGCGGCATTCTTTTGTCGACCTGAAATAGTTCAAATGCTTTTAGCTAAGGGAGCCAACAAAATAGTTAAAAATAAGTATAACAGCACTGCTTATGAATCAGTTGTGGGGCCATTTGCAGAAGTGAAACCGGCTTATGTTATGATGGTACAAATGCTGGCACCAATGGGTTTAGCATTAGATTATTCCTACATCGAAAAAACCAGACCGGAAATTGCAGCCATGCTAAAGTAATCAGGTTTCCACTATTCTCAAAAAAATCTAAAATGGAAGCAGCAGAACGCAGGTATGACATAGATTGGGTAAGAGTAATTGCTATTGGCTTACTCTTACTTTATCACGTAGCCATAGGCTTTCAGCCTTGGGCCATCATGATTGGTTTTATAAGCAATGAAAACTCCTGGACAAACCTTTGGGTGCCCATGACTATGCTAAATGTATGGAGAATACCTTTGCTGTTTTTTGTCTCAGGCATGGGTGTTTATTTTGCAGTGCGCAGAAGAAATTGGAAACAGTTATTGAAGGAGCGTACAGGTAGAATCCTCATCCCTTTCTTGTTCGGAATGATCTTCATTGCACCAATTAGCTTGTTTTTATTGCAATATTACTATCATTGGGATTTTAACTACATTTTTCATCCCGGGCATTTATGGTTTTTGGGTAATATCTTTATTTATGTTCTGGTTTTGTCGCCCATATTTTTCTTTTTAAAATATAATGAGGAAAGAAATTCGGTTGTCCAATTGAAAAAAATATTCAGTAGTCCCTTTGGTTTAATGATAGTAATACTTGCCTTTGTATTGGAAGCCATTTGGTTAAAACCATTTCCGTATGAATTGTACGCTATGAGCTGGCACGGCTTTTTCCTTGGGCTATTAGCATTTTTCTTTGGGTTTTGTTTTGTGTTGAGTGGGAATGATTTTTGGAAAATGATATTAAACTGGAGGTGGCTGTTGCTAGCGGTTGCTGCTTCATTTTATGTTTATCGCTTAATGCAATTTCAAATGCAGGTACCAGTCTATTTACTGTCAATAGAATCTAATTTTTGGATATTTTCAGTTTTTGCCTTTGCTTTTAAATACCTAAATAGGCCAAGCAAGGCACTAGTTTATTTAAGTGAAGCCGCCTATCCTATTTATATTTTACATATGATTTTTCTATCATTGGGTTCTGTACTTATTTTTCCAATGGAAATTGATAATAGGTTACAATTTTTCATGCTACTTTTATTTACCGGACTAGGCAGTTTTATAACCTTTGAATTGCTAATAAAAAGATTTAATATATTAAGGCTTTTGTTTGGGCTAAAAAGGAAGAAAGTTTTGATAGATATATCTCTTGAAATACATGCACCCTAGCCTTTTTAAAGAATAAGTCAATTGGTCAAGAGCTGATCACCCTCTCTTAAATTTACAACACTTATTTTTTATACCGATGATGCCCAATAATTTTATAATCGAAAAGTATATCCTCTGCTACCTGGCCGAATCCAATATTATGCACAATTAAATATCTTTGTCCATCTGAAGATTTCTTATTCGATACTACCCCAATATGTGTAATTCCAGCCCTTAAATTCCAGCTTACTATGTCACCTGGAAGGTAATCAGAAGAATTTGCAGTGATGGCTTTTTCCTTACCATGTCTCGAGAAAAAAGTCATTAAATTGGGCACACGTCTATGGTCAATATTTCTGTCGGTACTGCTTAGTCCCCAGTTATTTGGGTATTTGGCAAAATTTGCTTTCATGTCATCATGCACCTCTTTTTGCAGGTCAATTCCTAATTTTCTGTAAGCTCTAATCACCACATCAGTACAAACTCCTTTGCCTGCAGGTACATCTCCGTTGGGGTAGTCAATACTGAAATACGCAGGATCGTATATGACTTTTTCGTTCGTTAAACTCATAGCAGCATCTGCCAGTTGTTGGTAAAAGCTGGATTGGCTATAGCAGATACTTAATGTGAGGTAGAAATATAGTAAAAGACCGAACTTCTTTTTCATTTTAATCTTTTGGTAGTTTAACGATGGAATGCACAGGATTATGACATCAGATAGAGAATAAAATATCTTACTTTGAGCCGTTTACTTACTGCTCTCTTCAATTTTCTCTTCTACTTCTGCATTCTCCTTATTATCTGTTTTTTCCATATCCTCTGCATTATCACCGTCCGCTTCATAATTTAAACTAATAAAGATGGGAAAATGATCCGATCCTATATCTCCAAGTTTCTTGAGGCTGATTAGTCCAAATTCTTTGGAATAAAATATATGATCTAGCGGATAACGCAGTAATGGTATAGATACACTATAGGTATTATAAAATCCCCTGCCTTCACGCGGATCAACCAATTCACTGTATTTTCTGAAAAGCTTAGAGGTAACCGACCAGCCTACATCGTTCAGATCGCCTGCCACCAAGGAAGGATTTTTAATTTCTTTTATTTTTTTTCCGATTATAAGTAATTCTGTATCTCTTTCATAAGTATCGGTGCCTGGTTTGGGAGGTTCAGGATGGACTCCATAAAAATCGATTAATTTTCCTGAGGGTAGTTGAATCTTGGTAAAAATAGAAGGTATATCATCTTTTACCAGAAAATTCACAGCACTTTCAGTTAGCACAAGTTTCGATAAAAGAATCATTCCATAAGTATTTTCCAATGGGTATTTGATAGAATAGGGAAAATCCTGATTAAGCATACTGATTGATTTTGCCCAGGCCTGATTAGGTTCATTAATAAGTAGGACATCTGGGACTAATTCTCTGTACCAACGAATGAAAACTTTCTCTATCTTCATTCTCCATTCTTACATTCATGACTAATAAGCTGAAAGTATTTTTTGTCTCTTGCTCGTTGCTATACTTTGCTTCGGTTTTGTAAAGAGGAGTATATACCACCACGAATTGTATTTGATAAATAAGAGCAACTGCCAAAATTATTAGAATAGGTAATTTGTATTTCCATTTAAAATTTAAATAAAAATAGGTAAGAATTATTGCTATTAAAGATAAAACAGCTATTTGAGCTCTGGGGAAATCAAATATTCTAATCCACCAATATGCGGAGTTAATTAAGGGTAATCCTGTTGTGATTAGCACAATAGTGCATAAAATAATGGTAAATACCCGCATATTAAAATCATGGATCTGAAAAGTGTGTAAGTTAATTCTTCCGGTTGATAAAATTCTTTTAATACGCTACTTAATTTTCATTTCGCTTTTTAGGGAGACAATTGAGTAAACACCTTCAATACCTGCTCTCCCACTTTTTCACCTACTTCCAACCCCACTTCATCATCAGTTCGGAAATGAACGCCCCCTTCAAAGCGTGATTCAGCACACTCTATAGCTAGGAATTGGAATAGCTCTTTATCCCGAGGAAATAAATAGATTAAAACAGTAGCCAAAGAACCAGCAACAGTTGAGTGCCCCGCAGGATAGCCCGGGAAATTAGGTGTCTCCACAAGAATTGGTTTAAAAGTAGTGTCGTATTGAAAAGGTCTGATACCCCAATAGTAATATTTAGCTTCCCAGGCAGCGATAGTGGCATCATAACGGGCCGTATGAAATAATGCACTTGAATAAGCAGCTTCTAATGGGGCTAAATCGTATGCTAATATTTGTTCCTCCAACAATTTATCCCAGACAGGCTCACTTTTCCATTTCCACGCAATGTCACTTCCTTGATTTGTTGCATTGAATTCATGTAATTCCGCCATATCTTCCGACCAGTCAGTAGGAGGTGGTCCCGGCCGGAATTGATTTGGTTTTTCTAGGGTTAGAGGTTTCCATTGGCCTTTCATAGGATCCCATTTTCCCGGATTACCTTTCCATAAATTTTTTGAAATGGGCGCTTTTCCAGTCCATTCTTGGTCTGTTAAATCCGTTTTAGCATATTCAATATATTTCTGAGCTATTTGTCTACCAATTTTCAGACCTAGTTCAATATCGGAAGGATACTGCAAACCACTTCTTAAACGGGCTATTTTAAATTCTTTAACTAATGAATCTATTTGACTTTTTTGATCGGGAAAGTAATAAGAAATGATTGTTTGAGCTGCCCCTGCTGCTCCACTATATTCACAAATAAAGGAGGAATAATCTCTTGCTCTTGAAAGTTTTTCAATTGAGGAATCGGCTTGGAAGGGTGCCTTTTGCAGTGTTTTGTGCTTGGATTTCCAAACTTCCACCATGGCGTCATAAATGGCTAAATGGAGAATCACCACTCTGGCTCCATTTTTATGACCTTTATGTTTATCGCTTGCTTTCATCATCTCCTGATGCCACCGATAGGAGGGATATGCTGAATTCCAAAATTGAATTTTTTGATATTCTGTGGCTGTGAGTTCTCTTTGAAGCCCTATAATTTCCTCAACTTCCTTATTGAGTTGATCAATTTCAGGCATAGTAAAGTTTGCGGAGAGGGTATATTTGAAGTGTTTATACTTAGTATTTAAAGATTTAGGAGGTGTATTCAGACTAACTAAAACAATAATAATAGTGTAAAATAAATTCATCAATTCAATTATAAAATCATTTTATGCTTAATTACTAGCATATTCTTATGCTTTAGTCTGTAAATTTAGGTCAAAAACAGAGAGATTACTATGGTGATCTCAAAATTTAGTTGTCTTAAGCAAGTCTAAATTAAAAATTCGTGGTTATTTCTTAAGATAATATTGAAGTCCTAATGTTGGTATAAAGGTATTACTAACATAGGTATTTTCAGGGTTTGTTATGTTTTGTAATCTAGCATATTGAACAATAAGTTCTATGGCTAATTTATCATTGAGCATATAATGAACACCAGGCCCAATATTATAAGAACTCATAGTTCCATTGAGATAAGTTGAGTTATCATATTTCACTTTTCCCAATCCAGCAGCACCTTCTAAAAATATGGAAGTGCGACTGCTTAGAAGGTAATATCGTAAGTAAAGACTAGCACCTTGGGATTTTATTTCTCCTACTTGACCTAAAAAAGGCATAATACCTATTGATAGTTTATCTACTGGAAAATACCCAATATTTGCCCTTAAAGAATAACCTGTTTCTAATGAGCCATCCGGGTAAAATATTGGAAGTCCTCCAATTCCAAAGTGGAAAGCTCCTTTTTCTGTTTGAGATTGGCAAAAAAATGGTAAAAAGAATGAAAGGAATATTAGTATCGGCTTTTTCATAACTTAACGGTTTTAGTTTTTCTTGAATATTATCGTTTTAATAATAACAAATGGTATTTTAAGTCTGATATTTAATACAATTTAAACATTCTAACCGACATTCAATAGATTTAATTGGTTATTTATCATTCCACTGAATTGTAGTCTTTTCTGCTTATATATTATTAAAATTCATAATCATTTCGGTATTTTGAAAGTATGTGTTACGATGCCGCTACTTTAGCTAAAAAGAAAAAGGTATATGCCAAAAGATTTGGCCTGGAGGAGTCTTCCGTAGAGGATGTCCAAAATAAAATCCCACCCATTTATCATACTAGTGGTTTTGCTAATCCGTTAATGCCGGTAGTTACTGCTGACCAAAAAGATGTAATGCAAGCCTTTGAATGGGGCTTAATTCCTCATTGGGCTAAAGATGTAGTAACGGCTATGAAAATGAATAAGCAGACCCTCAATGCCAGAGTTGAAACCATTACAGAGAAAGCTTCTTTTCGAAATTCAGCAGGTAAAAAGCATTGTTGGGTTATTGTGGATGGTTTTTTTGAGTATCATCATCTTAAAGGCAAAACCTATCCTTTTTTTATTCAGAACCAGGATCGGTCACCTTTTGCACTGGCAGGATTATGGGAGACCTGGAGAAATGAAAAGGAGGGGATAGTGAAAAATACGGTTTCTATTGTGACAGCACCCGGTAATGGTATAATGGCTAAAATTCACAATAACCCTAAGATGGAAGGCCCTAGAATGCCACTCATTTTAAGTCCTGAAAATGAGCAATTGTGGTTAGATTTAGTTAATCAGAGGGAGGGAGAGCCTAAAAATGATTACCTGAGTCTGTTTGAAAAAGATTTAATGCAGCTAAATTTACAGGCCCATCCGGTGAGTAAATTAAGAGGAAAGGCTTATGTAGGTAATGTACCTGAAATTCAGGAACCTAAACAATATCCGGAATTGAAGGATTTACTAAGTAAAATACAGTAATTCTATTTAATTAACTGCTTTTGTTAAAGAATGACTTAATTTTGTGATTCTG
>JBBSPJ010000075.1:0-14193 GCA_038258905.1 Cytophagales bacterium | reverse complement strand
TGTTTACCAAAAATGAAGAAAAGGAAAGCTTTTGGGCTTTAAAAGACATCGACTTTGAAATCAAACATGGCGAGGCAGTAGGTATTATTGGTAGAAATGGCGCTGGAAAAAGCACGCTATTAAAAATACTAAGCCGTATAACCGACCCCACTACCGGCCGTTTTGAAATTAATGGACGGGTTTCTTCTTTATTGGAGGTAGGTACAGGCTTTCATATGGAGCTAAGTGGCAGAGAGAACATCTACCTCAATGGCACCATTTTAGGCATGAAGCGAGCCGAAATCAAACAAAAATTTGACGAGATAGTGGACTTTAGCGGAGTAGAAAAATTCTTAGACACACCCGTAAAGCACTACAGTTCCGGCATGAAAGTACGGTTGGCTTTCTCCGTAGCAGCGCACTTAGAACCTGAAATATTGATCGTTGATGAAGTACTCGCTGTAGGTGATGCCGAATTTCAAAAAAAATGCCTCGGCAAAATGGATGCTGTAAGTAAAAACGAGGGAAGGACTGTGATTTTTGTGAGTCATAATATGGGGGCTGTTGAAAGCTTATGTAAATCAGGTATACTTCTGGCAAATGGTACAATAAATTATAAGGGAGATATTTCTCAAACGATTTCACAATACTTAGCTAATGTAAGAAGCAATGAACTAGACACATATTGGAAAAAAGAGAAATGCAATAAAAAGATTTCTTTAGAAATTGTTGAGGTAAAAATTGAGTTGTACGACAAACAACCAAAACATAAGCTTAGAGTCGAAACGGTGCTTAATTCTAATGAAACTCACCTTTCGGCCTTTATTGCATTCGATTTAATGACTGATGAAAACATACCTTTGTTTCAATCGATACCTACTGATAAACCATTTATTGCATTTTCTAAAAATAAACAAGTGATTACATCAATAATAGACTTACCACCATTAATACCAGGGGCATATAGTCTTTCAGTTTGGGTTGGGCCTAATTATTTTGATACATATTCTTGGGAACAACAAATTGTGTCTTTTACAATTGAATCTTCACCAATGATCGGCAGAACACACCCACATTCGAAAAGAAATGGATTTTTCAATCCTCACTCAGAAATTATAAATTCATGAGGAAATTAGTTTTATTCCTAATCAAAAAAATGGGGTTGAAAATTGAAAAAAGCCCAAAAAATTATAATCAGTTTGAACGTCTTTATTTAAAAAATAAAGAGTACACAATGATACCAAAAAAAATCTACATAGATAACCTTTTGCTGGTAGCTGAATTGGGAAGTGAGGAGGGCTGCATAGTTGAATGTGGTGTATGGCGAGGCGGAATGAGTGCAGGAATGGGGACTATCTTTTCCAATAAAAAAGTTTATTTATTCGATAGTTTTGAAGGACTACCAGGAGCAAAGGAAATAGATGGTGAGGCAGCGATTGCATGGCAAAATGACACCCAAAGTGAGGGTTTTTATGATAACTGTAAAGCCGAAATAGATTTTGCAAGAAAAGCTATGGAAATGAGTTGTGCTGACTACCAATTGATAAAGGGCTGGTTTAATGAAACACTACCAATTACAACAATAGAAGAACCTGTAGCAGTATTGAGATTAGACGGGGATTGGTATGATTCAACAATGGATTGCCTTAAATACCTTTACCCTAAAGTTACAAAGGGCGGCTTAATCATTCTTGATGATTATTACACTTGGGATGGATGTAGCCGAGCATTACATGATTATTTAAGTGAAATTAAATCCGTTTCAAGAATAAGTAAATCCTCAGAGGGGGTGGCATATTTAATTAAAAGAGATTGATGGAAAAGCTTTATGAACATACCGAAAGTGTTCACAATACCCGTGCAGCTGAGATCGTAGTTCCAATCATACTTAAACACTTTTCAGCAAATAGTGTATTGGATATCGGGTGTGGTACTGGCACTTGGTTAAAAATATTTAAAGATAAGCATGAAGTAAGTGACATTGTAGGTTTAGATGGCGACTACCTAAATAAAGAACAGCTAGTAATTGATACTTCCTTTTTTATCGAAACAGATCTCCGAAAAGCCTTTGATCTCAAGCGAAGTTTTGATCTAGCAATATGCTTAGAGGTGGCAGAACATATACCTAAAGATTCCGCTGAAACATTGATTGGTTCAATTTGCAAACATGCTGAAATAGTAATTTTCTCTGCAGCAATACCCGGACAAGGGGGCCAAAATCATATAAATGAGCAATGGCCAAAATATTGGGAAGAAAAGTTTAATAGTTTTGGATACAAAAAGTTTGATACCATTAGATCAGAAATTTGGGAAAACGAGCAAGTAGATTTGTGGTATAGGCAAAATATATTTGTTTATTCCAAATTAGATTTGGGCAAAAGCCAAGAAAAAACCATTTTGGAAGCACAAATACATCCCAATTTCTGGGAGGCTAAAGTTAAATCAAATGAAAAATTAAACAGTACAATTAATGATTTACACTACGGCCGAATTAGTTTGAAGACAGGTTTAAAAATTTTTGTCAGGTCATTACTTAACGTTGTTAAGAAGTGAATTCAGGTGTATCAGTAATTGTATGCTGCTACAATAGTGAGCAGCGACTTCCAAAAACACTAGAGGCTTTGGCTAAACAAAAAACTAATGTAGATTGGGAAGTTATAGTAGTCGACAATAACTCAACAGATAATACTGCTGCATTAGCTACTAAGCTTTGGAAATCATTTGGTGCGCCAACTAATTTAAGCGTAATAAAAGAACCGATTCCAGGCCTGAGTAGTGCTCGAATGAAAGGAGCCAAAGAGACGGAATATGAATATTTGATTTTCTGTGACGATGATAATTGGCTATGTACCAATTATGTAGATGATGTTCTCAAATTTTTGGAAGAAAATCCTTCTATTGGAATAGTTGGAGGGATAGGTACAGCAGTATCAGATCATACTTTTCCAGATTGGTTTGAAAAACATCAGCATATGTATGCAGTAGGGCTTAAAAGAGGATTAAAGAATAGAAGTGTCGTTTATGGTGCAGGAATGGGCTTAAGAACAGATATATTTTTAGAACTTTTTGAAAAAGTACCATCATTCGTATCTGATAGAACAGGAGATAAATTATTATCAGGTGGTGACGATGAAATTTGCTTTAGATTTCGATTGAAAAATTTTAAAATTGAAGTCCTACCTTCTCTAAAATTCGATCATTATATTCCAATTGAACGGCTAAACAAGAAATATCTTGAAAGACTTTCGTTTTGGATGGGATATTCACATGGCTATTTATCCAGCTATATATACTTCTTTAATGGAATTAAACAAAAAAATCATTTAATGTTGCTTGTAAAAGATCTGGTATTTTTATCTTACTTTTTTCTTAAAGAAAAAGATAAAATTAACAGAAAATACATTCTGGGAAAACTTACGATGTTAAAAAATAATGGCTTTCAATATTCAAAAAGAACAATTTTAAACATGAAATTAATTTTTCAATTAAAACAAGAACTTTAATTTATTGAAATTGAACCTTTATCAAAAAATAAAAAATAATATTTCTGATGGGCTATATAAAATGATCTCCACCGAAAGAATCCTTTCTAAAAAGCATGAATCATTTCATAAATTTTATGAGGAAGTTACTTACAAATGGAGTTATGACGTACTCATTACGAGAAATGAAATAAATTATAATTTTAACTATTTAAAAAATAAATTCATCATCAATCATGAAGTTCAATATGTAGATGATGCTAAATATATTGCTGAATCTGGCATAGTAATTAAAGGAAATAAAATTATTTCAAGTTCAATTTTAGATTCATTAGGCTATGTGTCAAAATCAGGAATATTGAAACATATTTTGTATCCTTTTTTAATAGAGTACAAAAAAAAGGAAGACGAGTATTTTCATTTATCTGGAAATATGAATTATAATTTTTTTCACTTTTTGATAGATTCTTTACCTCGAATCATAGATTATTTTGAGCTGAAAAAAACTAATCCGAATTTAAAGCTTTTAGTCAATTACAAAAAAGGATTTACTTTACAATATCTAGATTTATTGGGAGTAAATACAGATGACATTTGTTATACAAGTCGTAATTTAAAGTTGAAAAGGCTTTATTTAAGTAATAATAAATTTGCTCAACATAAAATAGATAGATATTGGGCTTATCATGTTTATAGTAAAGTATATCTTAGAAAATTAGTTGATTTCTTAAATAAGAGAAATGATTTTAAAAGACTTAAAATACGTAAAAGAGTTTATATTTCAAGAGCAGACATTGGAACTAGAGTAATCTTAAATGAAAATGAAATAATTGATAGACTAAAAAAACTAGGTTTTGAGAAGGTCATTTTATCAGATTTAAAAATATTTGATCAGATAGAACTATTTTTAAATACCGAGTTCGTTATTGGCGCACATGGTGCCGGGTTTTCTAATTTAATTTTTGTCAACAATTGTAGCATAATTGAAATCTTCCCTCCAAACCGAACTTTTTCAACCTTAACCCATATGCAGCAAATTAGCCAATTGAATGAAAACAAACATATCCTGTATGAATCGGAAATAGCTGATTCAGAACAAAATTTAACTGTTGATTTAAATTTATTTGAGAAGCTTGTAGAAAATATTTTATTAAAAATGGAATTACAAAATTAAGATGTCTGAAGTAAGTATATATTATGATGAATTTTCAAAAGAACAATTTCAACGTGGAATTAACAACCGTCATTTAAGTATACAGTATCACCTTGAAAAATATGGCCTAAGGCCTAATTTTAAGGTTTTAGAGGTTGGCTGTGGTATCGGTACTGTTTCAGAATTGATAGCAAGATTTTTATCTAATGAAGGTAGTCTTCGTGCCGTAGATATTAGTGAAAAAAGTGTTGAGATGGCAGCTCATCGCCTATCTAAATACTCAAATGTAAAGTGCGAAGCAAAAGACCTAACCAAAGAAAGGTTAAATGATAAATTTGATGTTATAGTGTTGCCTGATGTTATTGAACATATCCCTCTTGAACTTCACAAATCTTTCTTTAGCAACTTAAAATTATCATTAAAAGAGGAAGGATTTATATTTATACATATCCCTCATCCAAATTTTCTTGAATGGCAAGTGAAAAGGAAGGATGAACGATTACAAATTATTGATCAGCCTATTTTTACAAACGAGTTGTGCAGTTCAATTTATCCAATCGGATTATTTATTTCACATTTGATTTCATATAGCATTTATGCAGTTGAAAATGATTATCAGATTGTTATCCTTAAAAACAAACCATCAAAGATTGATACTAAAAATATGTCTCGCTTTTTTCAACTCTCTTTTGCAAAACGAGCAAAAAATAAACTTAAATATATTTTCAGAGGCTTTAAATAAAAGCCAAGCGATATGTGCGGTATATTAGGTTATCTAACTAACAGCAATGAAGACAAAGAAATGGAGCAGCTTTTTTCCAATTCTATGTCTTTTTTAAAATACAGGGGTCCTGATTTTTCAGGGGTTCAAAATGTTGTTCATGCAAATAATTTTATTGCTTTTGGTCACTCTCGACTTAGCATAATTGATTTAAACGCTTCTGCAAATCAGCCATTTTTAAGCAATTCAAACAATACACTGATCACCTTCAACGGGGAAATTTATAATTATCGCAAATTACAAGAAGAATTAATTTCTGAGGGGTGTTTTTTTAGAACAAACTCCGATACTGAAGTAATGGTAAATGCATATGAGCATTGGGGTATAGATGCCATGCTCGAAAAAATTGATGGTATGTTTGCCTTTGGATTAGTTGATTTTTCTAAAAATGAATTAATCATTGCAAGAGATAGATTTGGGAAAAAACCACTCTATTATCATCATTCGAAAAACCATTGCATATTTAGTTCTGATATTAGAAGTGTAAAAAACCTACTACCTAAAGCACCAAGTCTAAATAGGTTTGCTTTTGGGTATTATTTGGCTGAATTAGCTACTCCGGAGGAGGAATCTATTTGGAATGAAATAAAAAAGCTGCAACCGGGCCATTACGCATCAATTAAGCTAGACAATACACGTTACGCTATTGATGCTAAGCCATTTTGGAAGCTTAGTTTCACCGCTAATTGTAAATTGAATTTTGAAGATATCGTAGGAACTACTGATACCTTGTTAAATAATGCAGTAAGTAAACGATTGGTAGCCGATGTAAGGGTGGCCGCTTTACTCAGTGGAGGGATAGACTCAAGTCTTGTAGTTGCCAAGATGGCCGAGAACTCTTCGGAAAGAATTAATACCTATTCTATAGTATCATCAAATAGCTCCTTTGATGAATCTCCATATTCTGACTTGGTAGCGAAGCAATTTGATACTAATCACAGCAAACTTCCCATAGCTGCTTCATCATTAGAAGGGATAGAAAATTTAATTTACGAGTACGGAGAACCGTTTGCTGATAGTTCAATGATTCCCACCTATCTTATTAGCAAAGAAGTAAGTCGTACTGAAAAGGTAGTTTTAGGAGGAGATGGAGGGGATGAATTTTTCGGTGGATACGATTCTTATTATAAAGCATACAAATTAAATTCAGTAAAAAAACTAAGGTGGACAGGTTCAGCTGCGGATGCTCTTAGTAAAATTTTACCCGGATACAGAACCAATTTATTTGCAGAACTTATGGCAAAAGCGAATAGCCCAAAACATAAGTTAATAGATAGAAATTTCGCTTTTAATGAGGAAGAAATTAATCAATTACTTGGCGATGAGAAAGCTAGTCATGCCCTAAATCTTGAGCATAAACGAATTTTAGATGCATTAAGTCAAGAAGGATTACCCGAACTTTCATTGGTGATGAATGCCTCACTTCATACTCGTCTGTTAAATGATTATTTGGTGAAAGTAGACAGGGCATCAATGTACGCCTCCTTAGAAATGCGCACTCCATTTTTGGACAAAGATTTAGCGCTATTTGCAAGCACCTTAACTCCCAATCAACTCTATAGAAAGGGAGAGCCAAAAGCGATTTTGAAGGCTGTTGCCTCGAGGTATTTTGGCCATGATTTTATTCATAGAAAGAAAATGGGATTTAGCATTCCTATTAGTGATTGGTTCAGAAATGATATGAATAAGGCACTTAGAGAAAAACTACTAGAGCCAAATCCTCTGATAAAGCTTAATCTAAACTTTATAGAAAAATTGATTTTGGAGCATGAATCAGAAAAAGCAAATCATGTTCATAAGCTTTGGGCGCTTTTTGTGTTTAATATTTGGGCAAGAAAGCAATTATGAAAATCCTTTTCTTGATAGACCCCAATTCTATCCACGATATCAAATGGGCTAAATATTTTTCAATGCAGTCAGATTTTGAATGTTATTTTATTTGTAGAAAACATCATTATTCAAAGCATATTGTAGAGGAAGTGAAGTCGGATTTTGGTTTGACATTTTTAGGTACGGTAGATTATTTCTCCACAATCAGGCCAATAGCTACTTTAAGGCAATTCTTTTTTTTGCATAATATTTTAAAGCAATATCAAATTAAGCTTTTTCATATTCAATACGCAGAACCCAATGCTTTATGGGTATTAATCAAGTATATTATAAATATTAAGGTAATTATTACGAGTCGAGGTACAGATGTGTTGAAAACCATTCCTTCACACTTTGCTAAGAATGATTTATTAAACCAGATAGTAAAAAGTTTTTATCTAATAGCTTTTAAAAAAGCAGATTGGATTACCGTCACCTCCCAAAAACAATGGGATTCTATTAAAAGATTTTCTGGGCGAAAAAACAAGTATTCAATTATAAGAACTGGAGTAGAAATTGATGAATTAAGTAAAGACACAACTCAATTTTTTAGAAATGAGATTACAAAACCATTTATATTATTTCCACGCTATATTAAACCATTATATAATCATGAGTTTTGTTTAAGCGCAATAAAGGAGTTGCCTCCTACTATAAAGAAAAAGTATCAAATGATATTTGTAGGCAAAAATGGGGGCGATTTAAATTATCAGAAACAACTTATTGAATTGATGATTAATATGCCTGATGTTGAGTTTGTTTTTCTTCCGAAATTGGATCAGCTAGAATTATGGGAACTTTATAAACGGACTGATTTAGTAGTAATGACTCCTGTATCAGACGGTAGTCCTGTAAGTGGAATGGAGGCGCTCAGTCTAAATAAAAAATTGATATTAGGCCCAATAGAGTATGATGAGAATATTTTTAAGAACGATAACACATACAAAATTAAAGAATGGGATAATATTGCTCTAACTAAATTAATGGAAAATGCTTTAAAAAATCAAAGGGTTGATATTTTTAGTAAAAATTTCCTAGATGAAATTGACTATAAAGAAAACATGAAGAAATTATCTACTATATACTATGAGCTAATAATTAGTTGAAACTTCAAAATAAAAATATTCTGCTTATTTCCCCAGAGCCTTGGGAGCATATTTTTGTATCGAAGCATCACTATGCTGCGCATTTGGCTAAGAGAGGTAATAAGGTATTTTTTTTAAATCCACCTTCAAAAGAAACTACTTGCTCAACTACAGCATTCGAAAATTTACACTCGGTCAATTATAGAGGTTTTACGCCTGGCCTGCGATTTTTGCCTTCTTTTGTTCAACGGCACCTCATTGCTATGAAATTTGAAGAATTACAAAAACTTTGTAAAGCCAAGTTCGACATAGTTTGGTCTTTTGATAATTCAGTTTTTTTTGATTTTAGTGCTTTACCTAAGAATGTTTACAGTATTTCTCATATTGTAGATTTGAATCAAAATTTCCAATTTAAGAAAGCGGCTAAAACAGCAGACATTTGTTTAGGAGTAATTAATAAAATTGTTAAAAAACAGTGGAAACATAATAAGAATGCTCACCTAATATCTCACGGTGTGCAAGTTTTTAAAGAATTTATTGAACCCTCGGTTTTGCCTGGAATAAACTCAATAAAATGCTTGTACATCGGTAATTTGTCTATGAGATTTATTGATTGGGAAATTTTTTATCAATGCGCAAGTAGGCACAGGAATGTGGATTTCATTTGTTTAGGCTCCGATGATTTAAGAGCAATAAATAAGCAAAAAGAGAAGTTCAAAGTACTTTTTAATGCCTATTTTCTTAATGAGGTTCCTGCTGTTGAATTACCTAAGTACTTAGCAGGTGCAAATATTTTATTGTTGGCATATCAGCCTCAGTATTATAAGGAGTATGCTACACCACATAAAATGATGGAATACTTAGCTTCTGGAAAAATGATATTAGCTACTTGGACTGCAGAATATGAAAAGCTCCTTGAAAAGGGTATGCTGGCAATGGCTAAAGACAGGCTTGAGTATTTAGAAAATTTCAACTCTATCATACAGCATATTGAAAATTGGAATAGTGATGAAAAGGTGCAAAAAAGGAGGAGGTTCGCCTTGGAAAATAGTTACGAAAAGCAAATAGAATACATTGAACGCATACTCTTTTAAATACCGCTTATTTAATAAGCTTAGGCATTGGAGATTATTGAAATTTTTAAATCTTAAATTTAAAAATAAAATTGATGGTAAAATTTTCAATATCCCATTACTTGGTGGTGTAGGTTTAGATCATTTTGTGAATCAAGAGTCTTGGATGGGGGATTTCCTAAAATTGAATTCACATTTATTTCAAGACAAAATATTTATGGATGTGGGGGTAAATGTGGGGCAGACCTTACTGAAATTGAAATCTATTGCCCCAAATGCAACCTATATTGGATTTGAGCCGAACCCACATTGTGTTTCTTATTTGAATCAACTGATAGCTATTAATCAAATAAATCATACAAGCATCTATCCGGTTGCTTTATCCAATACTTCTAACCTCTCCCAATTACTTTTTGATAATGATGGCTTAAGTGATTCTTCGGCAGGAATTGTGAGTGTTTATCGTGAAGGAAAGGTTAGAAAAATTGACGTTTTAGCATTGGCGCCAAATCAATATCCTTTCTTGCAAGATAAAAAGATAGGTATAATTAAAATTGATGTGGAAGGAGGCGAGTTGGAGGTACTTTTGGGGCTAAGGGAAATTATCCATGTTAATCAACCAATCATAATTATAGAGATATTGCCTGTATATACGATAGAGAATACTGATCGTCTAATTAGACAAAATCAAATACAGGAATTCATAGATACTATTGGGTATGTAATTTTCAGAATTAATGAAGCGAACGCTAAATTGTTGGAAATTTCCAAACTTGAAGTTCATTCCGATTTGGCTTTATGTAATTATGTACTTAAACCAAAGAATTCCCAGTCGTAAAATTGTGATATTTTCATACTTCTATTCTTGAATAATTTAATTTCTATCATCACCCCCTTTTACCAAGCAGAACGTTACTTAAGCAAAGCGATTGAATCTGTATTGAATCAAAGCTATTCCGATTGGGAGCTACTTTTAATCAATGATGGAAGTACTGATCAATCAAAAGCCATTGCGTTAAGTTTTCAAGATTCGCGTATTCGTTATTTAGAGCAAGAAAATAAAGGAGTAAGTGCTGCGCGCAACGTGGGTTTAAAAAATATGCAGGGCCAATATTTCTGTTTTTTAGATGCTGATGATGTATATCCAGAAAACAGTTTAATGTCAAGAATGCAATTATTTGAGCAAAATCCTACTCTTGAATTTGTGGATGGAGTGATTAACAAAATGGATGAAAAGCTTTGCAAAACAAAGGAAATCTGGGAGCCTTCTTTCCAGGGAAATCCTGTTAATGACCTGATCCAATTGACAGGTAAAAGTTTTTTTGGTCCTTCATGGATGATTAAGCGAAGGCTTCGAAGAAACTATTATCTGGAGGAAGGGCTCACGCATTGCGAAGACCTATATTTTTACATTCTTTTGGCCAGAGATGGGGGTAAATATGATTATGTTGATGAACCTATACTATATTATCGTGATAACCCTAATTCTGCTATGAAAAATCTCAAGGGTTTAGAAAAGGGTTATCGTTTTGTGGCTCAAAAAGTTAAAAGTTGGCCTGAAGTTAATAAGCTTGTTTCATCAAAATTCAGCTTTAAGTATAAAAGAGCTATGTTTCTTGCTTACATTAGAGAAGGGAGTTTATTTAATGCAATCAAATTAATTCGATGACATATCGAATATTGTTCCTTGGTTATTGGAATCTAGAAGATGGTCTGACTTATTCTACAATATTTCCTCACTTACGAATTTTAAAGGAACTTCCGCAAGTAGAATATCTACATTTTGCCAATACTCAGCGAGAAAGTTTAAATAAGGGTAGTTTAGTTGCCATTGATGAATTAGGAATTGATTATAGCCCACTGTATTCCAAAAATTTCGTTATCAACAATCTTAACAAGATTTATGATTTTATTCATTTTCCAAGGCTCATCGAACAAATTTGCAAACGGCATAAGATTAATTGCATAATTGCTCGTGGAGCTCCTGCAGGTTCTTTGGCATATTTGGTTTGGAAAAAGATTAACGTACCTTTTGTAGTTGAATCCTTTGAGCCTCATGCGGAATATATGCGCGCGGCAGGTGTTTGGCAATCATTTGATCTGCGATATCTTTTCCAAAAGCATTGGGAAAAAAAACAAAAACAAAATGCTCAAGCCTTGATTACTGTGGCACTTAATTATAAAGAACAATTGATTAGTGAGGGTATTTCCGATAGTAAGGTTTATCTAGCACCGTGCGCAGTAGATACAATGCTTTTCTACTCTGATACTAACTTAAGGAGTCAAATGCGTCAATCTTATCAAATTCCTTTTGATGCTAAGGTGGGAATTTATGCGGGGAAATTTGGCGGTTTGTACTTGAAAGAAGAAGCATTTACCATCTTTAAAAAAGCATTTCAGCAAATCTCTAATTTTCACTTGCTTCTTTTAACCAATACAAATAGTGAATGGCTAGAACAACAAATTAGACTTAATCAATTACCTATTGATCGCATTATTGTAGATTTCGTGCCTTATAGTAAGGTTAACCGTTATTTGAATATGGCTGATTTTGCTTTTGCTTTATACAAAACAAATAGGGTCAGTGCTTTTTTAAGCCCTGTAAAGATAGGCGAGTATTGGGCTGTCGGATTACCAGTTGCTATTACACCTCAATTAGGAGATGAGTATCACTTCATAGAAAAAGAGCGCTTAGGGGTGAAAATTTCATTTGAAGGCTGGCCTTCTAGCTTAATTAAGCTAACAGAAACATTTGAGGGGAATACCGAAAAAAGATCACTGAAAAATTCAAGATTAGCTTATGAAGCGGTATTAATATGAAAAAGATATTAATCATATTGGCATTTATTTATTATGCAAATGAAGCTAAGTCACAAGCTACTGCTGTGTTTAGTTTTGAGGATAATGCTTGTCTAAATCAAAATATAGCATTAGAAAATGCATCCATCAACGCCTCTAGATACGAATGGGATTTTTGTACAGGGGATTTTCTTTTAAGTCCTAATTTAAGCTTATTTGTTACCAATGCTCAATTGGCCAATGTAAATGGCTTAAAAATTTACAGTGATAGTCTTTATTCCCCAGATCGGTATGTTTTTATTCCTTCTCGCAACAGTAAACAGATATACAAGTACAAGCTTAATGACCAACTAGAAATACCAACATCATCTCCAATTGGAATTATACCCGCAGAGGTGATTTTAAATCAACCCGTTGCAATTGATATCGTAAGATTTGAGGGCTTATACTTTGGGTATTTTACAGACATTGGTGCTAACAAGTTGTATGAAATTCAGTTTGGGAATGACTTAGATAACACTCCAATATCCATAACTGACTTAGGAAATTTTTCTACATTAAACCAGCCATTTGATCTTAGGTCGGTAGTCGATGAGAATAAGATTAAGATACTCGTTTCAAACTTCAATTCAAGTATCATGAAACTCATTGAAAGGCAAGATGATGGTAGCTATTTAGCAAGTGATATAAATGTTGGTAATACAGCCGCATGGGGAATTGATTTAATTAAATACAAAAATAACTGGCTTTTAGGAGTCTCATTTGCCTCCATTAATACTGTTCGGTTTTTTGAATTCAATGGTTTTTTAGACACTTCACCAGAAACAACATATAGTTTCACCAACCCACTTATGCTGGCATCAGGAAATGTAAAATTCGTAGTTGACAAAAGTGAAGTCAGCACTTTTGTTCAGTCCAACAATGGTGGATTTGGAAGAATTTCTTTTGGAGAGCATTTTAATATTAGTGCAAGTTATAGTCATTATGGCAATTTTGGAGTTCTAAATTCGATTACTAGAGGTTTTGATATAGTAAAGAACAAAGAATCAAAATGGCAAGTATTGATAGTGCAATCAAGTAATGTTATAAATAAAATTCAATTTCCTAATGTTTGTGAGATTGACATTAAAACATCAAATATAAAAGAGCCCTTAACTTTATTTTCTCAACCCGGCACCTACCCCATCACCCTCACATCCTTTTCCGATGACGGCAACTCCTCCTCTATCACCAAAGAAATCACCGTCACCAACAACTCCGCACCTGAAATAGACTTTGAGACAGGCACTAATTTATGTATTACAGATCCTATTAGTTTTACCGGCATCAGCAATGAAACCATTAACAGTTGGAACTGGGATTTTGGCGATGGAGCTACTGCCACAGGGCAAAATCCGGAATTTACTTTTGCCAGCCCTGGCACTTATGATGTTACCTTAGTAGTGGAGGGAGCTAATGGTTGTAATAATAGAATTCAGAAGTCTATAACAGTCTATGAGCCGCAACCTGTAACTTTTAATAGCAGCGCGCAAGGTGCCATCTGCTCTCAAAAGCCCATTTTATTTGATAATACCACCGATTTACCGGCTATAGCCACCTACGACTGGAGCTTTGGAGATGGCAATACTTCCACTTTGGAAAATCCTGAGCATGTTTATGCCACTAGCGGAAATTATGTAGTGGGCCTTACAGTATTTGTTGCAGGTTGCGAGTCCTATGCAGAGCAAACCATAACTGTAAATCCGGGGCCGGCTGTGAGCTTTGCTACAGTTGATAACTGCCTAGGGCAGATCATCAGCTTTCAAAATACCAGTAGCGGAGAATTTATTACCGGCTACCTGTGGGATTTCGGGGATGGTACTACTTCCACACAGGAAAACCCTGAATATGCCTTTGAAACAGCAGGTACCCAAATGATAGAACTCACTGCTTTTACCAGCAATGGTTGCGATTTCACCATTCAGCAGGAGAT
>JBBSPJ010000074.1:0-14281 GCA_038258905.1 Cytophagales bacterium | reverse complement strand
TGTACTTCATCTAAGGTTTCTAACCATTCCTTGAGTTGAAAACTCAATACTAACCAATCTTCTTTTACCTCAATGGTTTTTATTTCACTTTGCCTTCCCAAATAAAATGCAGCTACCTTATAAATACCAGGAGCTAAACTTAGTTGATATTTGCCATTATTAGATGTTACTGTTTTTTTATCGCTCTCTAAAACAAAAACCTCCACCAGATTGAGTGGCTTGCCAGTTTCGGCATCAGTTACTGTACCCATGATTCCCTGCGCCTTTACATTGGACATCAAAATCACAGTTAAAAAAAGTAAGATAATATGAATGATTAAGTACTTCATTTCTGGTAAGGTAAAACCCATGTTTTATTTTGATAACCTCTATTAATAGCTGATAAATTTATATTCGGATCAACAAATGGACGGCTGCCTTTTCCATTAACCGAAGCGTAACTCTCAACAAAAACCTGAGGGGCTTCTCCATGCTTTATTTCGTATTCATCTCTTAAGAAATGAGCGAATTGCAAGATCATATCAGGTTGTGTATTCATCATTTTTTCCTGCACTGGGGTTAAGTAATCTTTTGGGAACACCTCAATAAATTTATTCTGCTCAGGATAAGCAACTGTAAACTGACTATATCCAGCTTTTTCCATCAACATTACCCTCCAGGAAAAACGGTAGCCTTGCTCTGTCCAAAAAAGTTTGCCGGGGTACAACGCATAGCGAAATGGTAAAAATAATTGTAAAGCAATAAACCCAACCAATAAATATTTGGTAATCGGCGAAATACTGGCGCTACTTTGCAAGAGAGCTTGTTTATACTCTCCTTCTGGAAAAAATTTAGCCCATAGCTTTTTATGAAAATCTTCAGAGAAAAAAATAAGTGTACTCACCACCATTATATAAGGGAACATTCCAATCTGGAATAAAGCAGCAGTCATAAAATGAAAGGCTATCACTGTAAGATAAGCTACAAAACGTGTTTTTTTCCATAAAAGGAAAAAGGGAATAGTTAAATCGTAAAGCAACCCGAACCAGCTGAAGGCAAAGGCAACCCATCTATAATCCAGTATGGAGCCTATAATTGGGGTGTGGGCTCTTGAAGGAAGCCAAATTTTTAATGGCAAAGCTTCAAAAACCCATTCTGCATTTAATTTAGCTACTCCAGCAAAAAAATAAACCATACTTAATTGCAATATGAAAATATAGATTGTCCAGGCAGGGACCCTAAAATTCTTCAGATTTGGTTTTCGCAATGTATCTACTGAATAAGCTTTGTGGGCGGGAACAAAAATTAATAAAAAGGCAATAATGCTTACAAAATAATAGTGGTTGAGGTAATTGGTTTTATCTATAAGTTCTACATAAGTAAAAGTCAGAAAAAACAGAGTGGCACTATACCTATAAAAAGCACCTAAAGCTATTCCTAAAGCAGCTAAGCCCATTATAGCAAAAATAATATACATACCGGGATTACCTAAGGGCTTCACCCAATCAAAACCATAATAAGTAAAGAAAAAATCGGGTTCAATATACTGTTTGCTGATCCAACCATTAGCCCAAAAACGGATTATTGAAGCCAGCATCATAACACCAAAAGCTACCCTGAAAGTAGCTAATGGAGCAATGTGTTTTTGCTGTTTAAGGTAATATGATAATTGATTATTAATCACCATCATTATCCTGGAAAGTGATAGAAACAGACATTGCTGAAGTCATATCTACTTTTATTAAAGGAATTACTGCCTGCAAAGTGTTATATACGGTTACCAACTGACTACCTTCTGTTGTGGCCACTACACTATAGGGAGCTTCAATTTTTTCCATCTCTTCCAAAGCAGCATTGGTTTGACTTATAATAGCTGTACTTAAATCATCTCCGTTTCTATCCACAGCAGATAAAGCCGTTAAATAATCGTCCATTCCTAATCCATTTGCTCCGGATTGATAGCTTTCGCCTGTAAAAACGGCTAAAGAAGCTAGAACTGAAGCTTCTGCTAATTCAGCTGACCATCCAGAATAATACGCTTCTACTTTTTCGGGGGATAAAACACCACCGGTTCTGGGGTTACCTCCTGCAGGAAAACCTATTTTGGCATTTTTTAACCTAATATCGAATTGAAAATTGTATTCATTTACCAAAATACTTGTGCCACTTCCTACATCTGTGCCTGTATTCTCTATGAAAACAGCTCTATAAGTTTCCCAACCTTCCTGCATGGAATCAGCAGCAGTTTGTATATCTTCTACCAAATCAGCAACATATTGTAGCCTACTACTGCCCAAATTCTCCTGCTGGAAATAAGCTATTACCTCCGCATTAGTTTCACCTGTGCCGAAAAGTAAATAATCTAAAGCAGGAAACCCTTTGGCATCTACATTAGAAGCAGCACCCAGTACAAAATTTCCTGTATTTATATTCTCCTCAATTTTACTGGCTGAAGCAGGGAAAATGTTTACCCGATCACGTAAATTTACATTAGGTACTACTTGTACATAAGCTAAATGCTGGTAACTTAACCAAAGATCTTTCAATGCATTGCGAAGTACAATTAAATTGCCATCCGATTGCTCTCCTTCAAAAGCAATAGAAGCCGATGTTAATGCATCGGCTTTTATGGAAAAATCCTGTATTGAAGGCTGAATAACCTCATCAGCCATATTTACTAAAAAAGCTTCTCTATCAAAATCTACTTTTTCAGTGCCCGACTGATTATCGCAGGCACTTAATAAAGCAGCTATTAAAATGGAGAAGAAAATTTTTATATTTCTCATATTTTATAATTGATTCTGAATTGCATCAAAGCCATATGCTTCCACCAAAATAGCCTTAGCTGCAGCTATATTATCTTGAGTAATATCGTAAAAGTTATCTCCTAATTCCTCTAACACACCGTCAACCTCTGCATTGCTTAATTTTTTACTTGGGTTATATTTTAAAGCATGAATAAAAGCCCATGCTTCAGATAGTGTATGGTTTCTTACGGCATCATCAGCAAAATTGCTATTTGCCTGGTTAAGATAATGAACAGCGGTTCCAGCAGAAACCTTTTCCCATTCTGCTCTTATGATTTCGATTTGCTCATCTCTTGTTTCGTAATCTTGATTAGAGATAGCTGACCTTCCTTTAATGAAAGCATTCATAATAGCATCATTTGATCCTAATAAAGCATCTCTGCCATCAGCATATTTTCCCCAAAATCTTGCGTCATCTTTGTTAGCAGGAAAATCAGTTGCAACGCCAAAATAACCAAAAGCTTCATCCCAGTGATGCTCCATAGCAGTGCCTTGACCCTCTATGATGGTTTCATTATCTACATCCATTTTGCCTGAAGCTAAATAAATGGAGTTACTTTGAAAGTACAATACTGACCCCATTAAGCCTTTTTCTATATACTGAATATGTTCAACACCATTAGCATCGAAAAAATATTTTTTAGTTCCATCATTAGGCGATGTAACCACACCTGCTACACCATTACTCCCAACACCACCATTAGCGGTTTCTGTAGCTGCGGCAAAAGCATTTATAAATCCTTGAAATAAGCTGATGTCAGCATCAACTGTTTTATTTTCTAACTCTTTAGTATCTGCTTCATTCAACTCAGCATTATCAAATGGATTATTTTCATTTGCATACATATCTAACATCGCTTGAGCGCTCAATACTTCACCATTATTGGCAGTTTTCATGTAAGCAGTTAATTCCGTTAACATGTCCAAACGCTGGGTTTGTCCTGTATAACTTACATTCTCAAAGTCATAAGTTGCTGGAATCTCATAATTTTCATCTGTACCATCCACTGTTTCATCATCATTACAAGCAGTGAAAGCAAAAGTTGCTAATAAAGCAAAACTTAATAATCTTAAATTACCTATCGGAGACATATTTTTATAAATTTTATTTAGATTGATTATAATGTAGATGCAAATCTATGTTTATTTAGATTGATTACAAACAAAAATTAAATATATTTAGATTAATTCTTATTAAGAGGTTAGTCAGAAATATTTACAAGAGAAATAAGAGAGAATTGTAGCAGCCTGAGTTCGACTCTCATTATTAGATTCACTGTCGCAAAGGAGATTTGATCATGCTATTTAGATAGCAATAAATTTCAGATTTTATTAAAAACTTTCCAGGCAGGCCCTTAGTACTTAGAAATATAAATAGCCTCAGGATTGGTAATATCCTTTTTAGATAAAGCTAATGTTTCCTTTCCGTCTTTCAATTGGTTGCAATAGTTGATTGATAAACCGAAAATTCCGATTACCAAAAAACTCATCATTAACCTTTTTAACAGAACATTCATGCGACTTCTTTTAAATTTCTTTACAAACGTAGAAATAAATAATTTATTATTATTATTATTCTACTAAGATAATTTTTCATTTTAAGGGGCTTTTAATCGATGAAATCAATAGAATTATCATAATATATCGCATGAATAATTGTAATTTTGCCCTGTTGAACGAAAAATCAATTGAAATGGAATATAGAATAGAAAAGGATACAATGGGCGATGTTCAGGTGCCTGCTGATAAATACTGGGGCGCCCAGACTGAAAGAAGTAGAAACAACTTTAAAATTGGTCCAGAAGCTAGCATGCCATTAGAAATTATTCATGGCTTTGCTTATCTTAAAAAGGCAGCTGCGCATACTAATTTTGAATTAGGTGTGCTTACTGAGGAGAAAAAAAACCTTATTTCTCAGGTTTGTGATGAAATCATCGATAATCAACACAATGACCAGTTTCCATTAGTTATCTGGCAAACCGGTTCCGGTACACAATCCAACATGAATGTAAACGAAGTGATTGCCAACCGCTCTCAAATATTGGCAGGAAAAAGCTACGATGATGAAAAGGTGGTACACCCCAATGATGACGTAAACAAATCGCAATCTTCCAATGACACATTTCCTACCGGCATGCATATTGCCAGCTATAAAATGTTAATGGAAACCACCATTCCTGGTGTAGAACAATTAAGAGATACGCTTCAGAAAAAATCGAAGGAATTTGAAAAGGTGGTAAAAATTGGCAGAACTCATTTAATGGATGCTACACCTCTCACCTTAGGTCAGGAATTTTCCGGTTATGTTTCTCAATTAACCCATGGCTTAAAAGCTTTGAGAAATACTTTAGAACATTTATCGGAAATAGCTTTAGGCGGCACCGCGGTAGGCACAGGAATTAATACACCAGCCGGATACTCTGAACTTGTGGCTAAAAACATAGCCAAATTTTCAGATTTACCTTTTATTACCGCTGAAAATAAATTTGAAGCTTTAGCGGCACATGATGCCATAGTAGAATCTCATGGTGCCTTAAAGCAATTAGCTGTTTCTTTAAATAAAATTGCTAATGATATCAGGATGTTAGCCTCGGGCCCAAGATCAGGTATTGGTGAAATAAATATTCCTGCTAACGAACCAGGCTCCTCTATAATGCCGGGTAAAGTAAATCCAACCCAATGTGAAGCCCTTACCATGGTGTGCGCACAAGTAATGGGAAATGATGTGGCAATCACAATTGGTGGAACCCAAGGACATTACGAGCTTAATGTTTTTAAACCTTTGATGGCAGCTAACTTCCTGCAATCCGCAAAACTTTTAGGGGATGCATGTGTTTCTTTCAACGAAAATTGTGCTCTGGGAATTACTCCAAATCATGCTAGAATACAGGAACATTTAGATAATTCCTTAATGCTTGTTACTGCTTTAAATACCAAAATTGGTTACGAAAAGGCAGCTAAAATCGCTAAAACAGCACATGAGAATGGTACTCGCTTGAAAGATGAGGCCATAAACTTAGGTTATGTTACTGCCGAACAGTTCGATGAATGGGTGAAACCTGAAGACATGATAGGAAGTTTAAAAAACTAAAAAAATAGTATTATTTGTCTTTGTGACAGTAAATTTTGTACTTTAGTCCAATTAATATTTGAAATTATCAATTTAGCACATATGAAAACTCGAATTAGCATATTAGCCTTTGCACTGTTTTTTGCATTTTCTCTACCCGCCATTTCTCAAATGAGCAAGAAAGAAAGAAAAGAGTGGAAGAAAAAAGCGAAAGAATTAAAGAGCAATCCGGAGGAATTAAAAGCCATGTCGGAAGAAAATGAAAGCTTAAAAAGCTCTGTAACGAGCCTAAACTCTCAGGTGGAGAATTTAAAAGCACAACTTTCTGATAAAAACGCACAAATTGCAGCTGCAAGAGCCGAAGCACAAGAAGCAGAAGCCAAAGCAATGGCTGCTATGCAAAAAGCTAATGCTGCCGACAATCAACCTAAACCAACCGCTTTGGATGAAAGTGGTACCTGGTTTAAAGTACAAGTTGGCGCATTTGAAAACATAGACATGTCAGAATACTTTAAAAACAACCCTAACTTTAGTGGAGAAACTACAGAAGAAGGTTATCAAAGAATAACTTTAGGTAGATTCCGAGATTACTGGGAAGCTGATAAATTTAAAAAAGTATTAAGAAAGATGGGTGTAAAAGAAGCCTGGATCGTTCCTTATAAAGAAGGTAACAGAGTTCCTTTGAAAGAAGTATTGGAAAACTTATCTGCAAGACCTGAATAATTCATTTCCAAAAGCACCATGATTTAAATAAAATCATGGTGCTTTCATTTTACAGGTTTTAATTAGCTCTCACTATCAATCCAAAACTTGCATTGAAACCTCATTTTTCCTCTCTAAAAACTATTATCCAAGGTACTGAGCTCCAAACCTCAGTAGATTACCCTATCTCTGAAATATTCATCGACAGCAGAAATAGTATCAACCACAAAAGCAGCCTATTTTTTGCTATAGCCGGCCCCAGAAATGATGGTCATCAGTTTATAGACGCACTTTATCAAAATGGAGTTCGAAATTTTGTAGTTGAAAAAGAGTTAAATCTTTCAAGAATTCCAGATGCTAATGTATTTAAAACTGATAATTGTATTCTTGCACTACAGACTTTTGCCGGAAAGAAAAGACAAAATTTTAAAGGTAAAATCATTGCCATTACCGGAAGTAACGGCAAAACTATTACCAAAGAATGGCTAGGACAATTGTTGGAAAATTTTTTCTCAGTTTACAAAAGCCCGAGAAGCTATAATTCCCAGGTAGGCGTTCCTTTATCTCTGTGGCCACTGAGTGAGTACCAGGATTACGGTATTATTGAAGCTGGTATTTCAAAAAACAATGAAATGCAAAAGCTTGAGCAAATTATAAGGCCCAACATTGGTATCTTTACCAATATTGGCACAGCACATGATGAGGGCTTCGAAAGTTTAGAACAAAAGGCAAACCAAAAAGCACAGTTATTTAAATCATGCAAAACTATAATTTACTGCAAGGATTACCCCGAAATTGCTAATGCATTACATAGCTTACCAAATGTAGCCCACAAAAATTTAATTGGTTGGTCTTTTGAAGATAATACGGGCAGCTATTTTGTAGAGACTGAAAGCAGAAATAATGGTACCGCTATTCGCATACCTTATGCTGATTCGTTTCATATATTTGAGGTACCCTTTATAGATTTTGCATCACAGGAAAACCTGGTACACTGCCTTTTTTTACTGATGAGCGAAGGCTTACCGGCTAAACTAATTCAAAATGGCTTAAGAGAGTTGAAACCAGTAGCTATGCGACTTGAGGTAAAGCAGGCTATCAATCAAAATTATATAGTAGATGATTCCTACAATAATGATCTGGTGGGATTAGATACTGCTCTGCAATTTTTCAGACAGCAAAAACAGTATAATAATAAAGTAATTCTACTTTCCGATGTGCTGGAATCGGGATTAAAAAACGCTGAACTTTATAAAAATGTAGCCAGCAAAATTCATCAGGAAAACCCTGAACTATTCATTGGTGTAGGATCTGCCATTTCAAGTCAGAAGGAGTTGTTCCCCGAAAACTCTCTGTTTTTTGAGCATACTGATGATGTACTTGAATACCTTAGGGAACACGCACTGAAAGAATCTGTGATATTAGTAAAAGGAGCAAGGTCTTTTCATTTCGAAAAAATTGTGCAGTCATTAGCTTTGAAAATTCATGAAACGGTTTTAGAAATTAATTTGAATGCTATAACCCATAACCTTAATTTTTATAAAGCTAAAATTAAGCCTAGGGTTAAAATAATGGCTGTAGTAAAAGCATTGGCTTATGGAAGTGGCGGACATGAAATTGCCAATTGGTTACAATACCAAAATGTAAATTATTTGGCAGTAGCTTATGCAGATGAAGGTGTAACATTGAGGCAGCATGGCATTTACTTACCAATTATGGTGATGAACCCTACCGTGCAATCATTCGACTTATTGGTGCAATACAATTTAGAGCCAGAATTATATAGCATTGAGCTATTTCAAGAGTATGCAAATTATATCAGAGGCTTGTCAAGCTCCTCCAAAATTCATTTAAAACTAGATACAGGTATGCACAGGTTGGGTTTCGAGCCATCAGACCTATCTAAATTAATTGAGTTATTAAGAGACAATAGTTTTTTAAAAGTAGCCTCTATATTTAGCCACCTAGCTGCCTCTGATGATGCGGCCCACAATGGATTTTCAGCAAAACAAGCCTTTAACTTTAAAAAAATGGCTGAAGATATAATTGTAGCACTCAATTACAGTCCGCTGTTACATCTATTAAATAGCACTGGAATATCCAGGTTCCCTGATTTTCAGTTTGATATGGTGAGGTTAGGCATAGGGCTTTATGGAGTAGATGCCACTCAGTTACATCAGGAAAAATTATTGGCAGTTTCTGAACTGAAAACGGTCATTTCACAAATTAAACATGTAAAACAAGGTGATACTATTGGTTATTCCAGAAAAGGAGTGGCTCACAACCCAATGAAAATTGCCACCATTGCCATAGGTTATGCCGATGGATATGACAGGAAATTTAGTAATGGCGTAGGGAAAGTTAACATCAATGGCCAATTAGCACCGGTTGTAGGAAATATCTGCATGGATATGTGCATGGTAGATGTAACCAATATTAACTGCCAGGCAGGTGATGAAGTGATAGTTTTTGGGAAATCTCCAAATCTACTGGAATTAGCCCAAGATATAAATACAATTCCTTACGAAATTTTAACTAACGTAAGCGAAAGAGTAAAAAGAATATTCTACACTGAATAAAATTTAAATAGCAGTATTTAAATTATTCATTTAACTAATGAAATCAGACTATAATATTATTTTGCTGTTCTATTTTATAGGATTATTTAATTAAATCTCAGCAAATACTTCCCATATAATCCCTTCTGTAATAATTACTTTTATAATAAAAATACCTACATGTAGGTATTGGTAATAGCGCTGATTTCTTTCAATTTTATGAAATGAAACTAGTATTATTTGTAATGGCCTCTATTGCATGGTTGGTTCCTCAACAGATTGCGGAATTAAACATTCCTATAATTACACCTATTACGCTAAAAATGGAGAGTACTGTTACATACAATTCAGAAGAATTGACTACTGTTTTTACAGAAAAATCAGTGGCCTCCAATAGAAAGATGAGACACAGAAACTATCGATCCAAACCATCTCAAAGAATTTATTAAGGTTAATTATTATTAAAATGTTTACACAAACTCAAAATATGACCGCTAAAATTATAGGCAAATGGAAATGCATTGATTGCCGACTTGATAATGAGGAATTAACCAATCTTCAATCCTTTACACTGATTTTTAGCGAAAATTCCATTATTTGTATGCCAAAAGGCAATGAATTATGGCCAGATAAAAGTGAATATGAGCCAATCGGTTCAAAAGATGGTGGTTATTACTTTAGAGAAGATGGATGCTTTTTTCAGGTGAAAAATTTGAAGCAAAATAGTGTAGATATTGAATTAAATTTGAAAGTTACTCCAGAGAAATCTATCGTTAAATATTTTATTTCTATGGAAAAAGAAAAGGAATGATAAATCATTCCTTTTCTTAATTAAATAATGGCAATTCTATTTTAGCCATTTGTTCTCATCCACTTAAAAAGAGTTTTATAATTCACTTTAGTCCCGTGCATCAATATACCAATTCGGTATACTCTTCCTGCAATCCAAATTGTAAATAGGAAACCCAAAACCATTAAACCCATGCTTAAAGCGAGCTCCCATGCTGGCACCCCGAAAGCCACTCTGGCCATCATAGCTACAGGAGCGGTGAAGGGGATAATTGATAACCAGAAGCTGACGTTTCCATCTGGTTCCGGCATCACAAACATAAAAGTGCCTAAAAACCCTATAATCATTGGCAAAGTAATAGGTAAAGTAAACTGTTGTGCATCTGAAATATTATCAACAGCAGAACCTACAGCAGCAAATAATGCCCCATATAACAAATAGCCACTGATGAAGAAGAATACAAACACAGAAATATAGTATAAGTAGGGAATATCGTAAACAATCTGTAAAGTCTCATTCAGTTTTGAATCATTCATCATTTCTGCTACAGCCGCATTTTCTGAGCCGTTCACTCCTGACATACCTTGTTGAGCCGCTTGCATATCTCCGGGATTTAACCCGAAAATTGAAAATACTGCAGCAGAAAGCACAAAAATAAGCACTACCCAAATTACAAATTGCAATAAACCAACAGAGGCCACACCAATAACTTTCCCTAACATTAATTGAAAAGGCTTTACTGATGACACTATAATCTCTACTATTTTGCTGGACTTCTCCTCAATTACACCTTGCATAATTTGAGACCCATAAATTAATACGAACATGTAAACCAGAAAACTGAATGCATAGGCAATGCCATAGGCTACACCTGCACTACTGGCTTTTTCTTCACCACTTTCTGAAATGTTTACCGCTCTTAGAGATATACTGGTTTTGAGTGCCTCCAGTTGGTCTTCGCTGATACCTGAAGCGGTTAATTTTTTATCTCTTATTTGCGATTCAATTTTATTTTCAAAATAAGAGCTGGCCTGAAGGCTTGGATTCTTTTTAGCATATAAAACCATTCCTGTGGGATCAGCCAAATCTATTTTGGGTAAATAGAGAAGGGCATAAGCTTCACTTTCATTAAATGTAACTTTAGCAGTCTCTAAATCGGTGTCTAGAGTCTGGAATTTATATTTTTGATCATCTTCCATGTTGAAGTCGCCTCCTTCATCCAGAACATAAACCGTTTGTTGCACAGCATTTTTTTGCTCTTCGATAGCAAAATATAACATCCCACCTATAACTGCCGGAAAAAGCAAAGGCACCAATAAAGTAGCCAAAAGAAAGCTTTTCTTTTTAACCCTGCTTTCAAATTCTCTTTTAATAACTAATCCTATCTTACTCATGGTTTAATAATTTAAAATGCTTAGGCTAAAATTTCTTGAGGTACATTATCGGATTGTACCAATTTTATAAAAATGTCACTAATAGAAGGAATATCCTCCTGAAATGATATAATATGGATGGGTTGTTGAATTAGAATTTTTAATAAATCGTTAGAACTTGTTTCTCCTAACATTTTAATTCTTGTTTCATTTACTCCATTCGGCAAGGTATTGGTAGTAATCACTTCAAAAAATTCGTTTCCTGAAATAGAGCTACCTGTATAAGATACTTGAAATACATGTGATTTGAATTGTTCCTTTATAGCTGATTTTTCCCCATCAAGAATCTTTTCAGACTTGTTAATTAATGCGATATGATCACATAATTCCTCCACAGATTCCATTCTGTGTGTACTGAATATAATAGTACTGCCCTTTTCTCGTAAGGCAAGAATCTCATCTTTAATTAAATTGGCATTAATAGGGTCAAAACCTGAAAAAGGCTCATCTAAAATAATCAAGTCAGGCTCATGCATTACAGTAGCTATAAACTGAACTTTTTGTTGCATCCCTTTTGATAGGTCTTCTACTTTCTTATTCAACCATTCTGTAGCCTCAAACCTTTCTAGCCAAGCTTTTATCCTTGTTTTAGCTTCCGATTTGGAAAGTCCTTTAAGTTGTGCCAGGTATAAAAGTTGGTCGCCTACTTTCATTTTTTTATACAAGCCACGCTCTTCCGGTAAATAGCCTATGGTGCCAATGTGCTTAGGCGCTAAAGTCTCTTCATTTATCTGAATTTCACCTGAATCAGCGTAGATTATCTGATTCACAATTCTGATAAAAGTACTTTTTCCCGCACCATTAGGGCCTAATAAGCCAAAAATAGATTGTTTTGGAATTTCTAAATCCAGATCGTGCAATGCTACATTTTCATGAAATGTTTTATTGAGTTTTTTTGCTGTTAGTATATTCACGGACAATTTGTTTTTTGACAAATGTATTTTAAAAAATGCAAACTACAATATAACATTGGTCAATTGCATTATTATAGGGTTAAATGGTTTGTTTTGAGTGATGAAATAACTTAACCAGTCTCTGTTGTTGTGAAACCTAAAAGTAATAAATCTATTCTCCCTTCTTTTCAGCCTCAAGTAAAGCTATTTTGTGTAAAAGCTCTTTCTCCTGCCTTTCTTGCTGTTCCTGTGTAGCCTGTAATTCTTCCATATTTTGGCGCATTTCCTCCTCTTGGGAACGTAATTGTTCCGATTGCTCCTGCATTTCACTCAATAATCTTTTAGTTTTTTCATTAATTTTAAAACTATTGAGTGTCATGGCTATATTTTCTCCCAATTCCATCATGAAATCTATTTGATATTGAGGTATTTCCTTGAAAGATGCTATTTCAAAAACGCCATACACCTCTTCATTAACAATCATAGGTGTAATCAGGATAGATCTTGGGTTAGCATCACCCAAACCACTTGTAATGTTTATATAGTTTGCTGGAACTTCTGTCAGATAAATAAAATCTTTTTCTAGGTAGGATTGCCCTACCAAACCTTGACCTAACTCAACTCTTTTATTCAAATATTTTTTTCTATTGAATGCGTAGGCTGCTTTCAATACTAAATGAATATCATTTGGATCTTCGTTTTCCAATAAAAACATAGCTCCTTGATTTGCCTCAAGGTATTTAACCATGTAGGCCACTATTTTCTCAGTTAAGACTCTTAAATCTTCCTCCCCTCTAAGTAAACCACCTATTTCAGCTAGCCCTGTGGTAGCCCAAGATCTCTTCTTTTCCTCCTCTTGAGCTTCTTCCAATTTAATTAAAGATCTTTCCAGCTCTTTTTCTTTTTCAGTCGCTCTTCTGTTTTCTTCCTCTAATTGATTAGCCAATTTTTTTGCTTTATCAAATTCCATTTGATTTAGTCTTTGAAGAAAAATAAATAAGAACCCTCCCAGGAAAAATGCCCCAAATAATACGGTAATTCTTATCCATGTTTGCTGAAAAGTGGAGTTATCAAAAGAAATACTGTAATAATTATTTAATTCGAAAATAAATATAACCGGTAATATTGAAAAGATGAAAGCAGGAAGCCAAAACTGTACCCTTTTATAATCAAATAGACTAAAAGCGATTAAAGAGCCAATGATCTGAAAAGCGTAAACTTCCTTAAAAATATTATCTCCTTCTTGCATAATTACTGCATGAAGCATGCCTATTACTAATGAAGGCATCACAGACATGAAGAATCGACTTAACAGACTCAGTCGAAAAAATGCAAATATTAACACTATACAGTATGCGACTAACCCATACAAACAATAAGGTAAAACCTCTGGAATTACTAATCCAGATACAACAGCGTAAAAGCTAATTATAAAAATCAAAGCTAAATTGAGAATGTTACTTAACCGAATTTTAGTTTTCACTGGATCACTCAATCTTTCTTCAACTCCAAACTCTATAACTTTAAGAAGCACCTTCATATATAATTAGTTTTTTATGGTCACCAGTAAGTCCGTACAAGCAATATAATTCACGAATTGATATTCTTACCATGGGTAGGCAAGCTATTCCTGATGAATTTTTATCAAAAATACTTACTCTTTATGAATAAATTTATAAATTTTTGCCTTTACTATATAAAAAGATGGGAATTTTATAATTGATCTGATTATCTTTCATAACTCCTGAGATCGAAGGTTTTTTTCATTTAGGGCTTTGCTTTTCAAAGCTTATCCTCTTCAAACCTGACTACCCTTGCGAGGTAAATTCTCTAGCTTTAGCTGGAAGTATAAATTCACTACAGCCTATGAGATTGAGTCATGCTTCATATTAATATTTGGAAGAAGATTTTCTAATAATTTATTCATGTACATATAAAAGAAGCTCATTCATATTAACTAATCACTTCCTTGTATTGCATATTATGCAACTGGGTATAAAATCCTCCTAGCGCTAATAACTCATCGTGAGTCCCCATTTCTTTGATCTC